>JACRBM010000027.1 GCA_016219275.1 Chloroflexota bacterium | reverse complement strand
TGCCAAGTTCGCAGTTACATTTCCACCGCGCAGAAAAACGGACAGCGGGTCTTGGATGCACTCAAGTCGGCGTTGCAAGGAACACCCTATGTGCCGCCCATCTTGGCTACGCAACCTGCATCAACCGCCTGAGCAGTTACGGGAAATTGAACCATTATCGTCAATGGGTAACGCCTTGCGAAGTTTATCTTCAAGATTTTGCCTATCTTTTTGATTCAAGCTCATCGTATAGCTCGGCGCGGGACCAACATTGCCGAGGAATGGCTGCCAATAATCATCAAAGTTTTTGAAGACCGTTTTTACTTCGATTGGTGTTGCCTCAATCTCCTTCAAACCGACTTTTCGGATAAGAGATTCGAGTTGCCCTCTTTGGCAAAGTGGGAATCTAATGCCCTCGTCAAACTCATTGGCTTGGCTATCAAGTGCTACGGCGGCATCCCAAAAATAACGCAACATTTGCATGCCCTCCGCATAATCCCAGAGGGAAACCCCGATTTTACCGCCCGGTTTTGTTACTCTCATCATTTCCAAAATTGCGACTTGCGGTTGTGGAACAAAATTGAGAACAAGCCCAGACACAACGGCATCAATGGAATTCGAATCCAGTTCCAGTGATTGAGCTAGACCAACTTTAAAATGCACAGATGGATTGGTTATCGAACGTTGTGCATGTGAAATAAAATCACGCGATGAATCAATTGAAATAATTTCTTGTGGTTGCTGAGTCTCAAGAATAAGTTTGGTAAGCGAACCTGTGCCACAACCCACGTCTAACCACCTGTGCATAGAAGGGATGGCAAGCCAATCCAAAAATTTTTGTGCAATGAGAGTGCTCCAACGCCCCATAAACTTTTCATAGGCAATTCCACTTTGCCAAGAATCATTCATGTACTACAAAATTCTCCTATCTCATTGTGCCCATTGACTGAACAGTCTAACTCGCGATAACGCGGAATGGCTGGGAACGCCGTAGCACCACGCAACGGCGGATGAATTGAAAGTGCTTTCCGATCGCGCACCTCCCCGCCGTTGTCGTGGTGTGCGTGTTTCCAGACGTTAAAATTATCGTTACCTAACGCTGTGTTGGACACATTGTCAATTATTCAATATCTTTCGCAATTTCTTAGCCGTTGCTACGCGTTCATCGTTTGAAAAACCGTAGGGTTTGATAGAATCAAGAAGTTCACATATAGCAGTATCATCCTTGAATAATTTATAGAGCGCATAGTGTGCGGAGCATCTCACTGAAAGGTCTTTATCAGCAAATGCTACAAGCAGAGCATCTAAACCAATAGACTCTTTGCCGAATTCCGAAAGCAAGTCTGTCGCGTCGTCTCGTTCCAAATCGTTTATCGTTTCAATTCCATTAATAACAAAATCAACGAGTACGTTCAATTGCGTTTTGTCGTTTCGGATTTTCAACGTTGCCCAAGCAATAGCCGCTTTGACATTTTTATCCAGTTGGTCTCTATTTGCTGAAAGAAGTTTTTCTAAGATTGGAATTGCAGATTGGAGTCTGAAGTGTCCTGCTGCCCTGATCGGGCGTTCATCTTTGCCTGAATTCGGCAAAGCTTTCAAAACCAACTCTTCTGCCGTGTTTCGTTCTGCCCCTTTAAGATTTGTACAAATTTCATCAGCCAGTCCATTGTAGTAAAAATATCGATAGTCACCGAATACGTGATGGTGAAACTGCTGGAAATCTTGCGACATTTCAGAATTCATTATTTCTTAACTGCCTTTGCGTCAACGCCCAATGCGAGGTTAAACACAATGTCTGGAAACGTGTCGCTTGCTGATTCCGCCGAACGCATACCGTGAAATGAAAGTGACTTGCGAACCGGGAAGTACGCTTGCCAAAAGGCGACGCCCGAGCGGAATCAGCAAGCGTGTGTTATGCGCCGTTGTCCTTTGTCTCAATATTGTATCAGATATTTGCTTGCGTTGCTTTCAGCATTTGACTAAACACTCATTTTGCTCGAAAGAGGGATACATCCTCTCTTAGCTTTTCACGAATGTATTTTGCATTCGCCTCTATGTTGCGTGAAGGTTGAAGATTTGGATTGAGTTGTATTCTTCCTTGCTCATAGAGGTCAGCTAGGGCATTTGCTACCGTGTTGGTTACACTTACATCACCCCAATCATGGTGCATACCTGTCTTCATAATCAGCGTCACCATGTCGGCTAGTGACCACCAACAGTTGGTCTGTGCCTCATATCCTCTAGTTCTTTCTGAGTTAAGGAAACGAAGAATCTCAGCATGGAGGGAAGGGAGGGGTTCGTCGGGTTGGCTTACTGGCGAAGCACTTGGTGGTGTGGTTGTTGGTTCGGCGTATTCTCTAATTGCCTTTTCTGCCTCTTCCCCGCCAATATTTTTCAATGCCTCAATTGCGACTTTCCGTACTTCCGAATCACTGTTTTGCAATGCGGCGATGAGCGGCTTGACTGCGCGCGTGTCACGAATCTCGCCTAATATCTTCGCGACACCTTGTCGCCTTGCTGAACTAGTATCCTTTAGGGCATTAATGAGTGGTTCGACCGCAGGAGCGCCAACCTTTATCAATAACTCCTCCGCACTTTTTCGAGTCTCAGCATCAGACAGCTCATTGTTTTCATCAAGAGCTTTGATTGACTGATTCACCATGTCTTTTGTTCCTAAATCAAATATCGACTTTTTAAGGGAATCCAAGAATCCCATTTCAATTCTCCTTTGCCGTTCTCGGCAGACTGTGGGTAATGGCGCATAACTTCTGTTTTGCGCAACGTCCATTGCGGGAATCACGATTTTTCACGTTCCAAGTCCCTTGCTTCCCGCAATACCGATTGCGGGAAACCAATCGGGGTTTTCTGCAACCTCCTACACAAACCCCTTCACGCTCGCCACATCGCCAACACTGATCGCGTGTACGTTTTTGTTGATACGGCGAATCAATCCGGCGAGTACATCCTTCGGACCCAGTTCCACAAACTTGGTCACGCCTTGTGCGGACAGATACTCAATCGTCTTCGACCACTGCACCGACGAAGTCAACTGTGCGACCAATTCGCGACGAATGTCGTCTACGCGTGTGAGCGGCTCGGCGGTCACGTTCGAGATCACCGGAATGTCTGGGTCGCGCATCGGCGTGGTCGCAACCGCGCCCGCATACTCGCGCGCCGCCGCTTCCATCAAACGCGAATGCGACGCAATGCTCACCGCAAGCGGAATCACGCGGCGCGCACCGCGTTCCTTCGCCAACGCAATCGCGCGGTCGAGCGCGTCCTTCGCGCCGGAGATGACGATTTGCCCGGACGCGTTGTAATTCGCGATCTGGGCGCCGGTTTGTTCGCACACGTCTTGCAACGCTTGATCGTCCATGCCGATCACTGCTGCCATCGCGCCGGGATTTGTTTCACCCGCGGCTTTCATCACGCGCCCGCGTTCGCGCACGAGGACGAGCGCGTCCGTAAACTCCATCGCGCCGGCGGCGACGAGCGCCGAGTACTCGCCCAACGAATGTCCAGCGGTGAATGCCGGGCGCGCGTCGGGTTGAAGCGACATCAGCACGCGCCACGCAGCGACGCCGTGCGTGAGAAGCGCGGGTTGCGCGTTGAACGTATCGGTTAGCATGTCGTTGGGACCGGCAAAGCAGAGTTGCGACAACGCGAATCCCAATGTCGCGTCTGCTTGGTCGAACACCGCACGCGCTTCGGGATACATCGCAACCAGGTCTTGCGCCATCCCGACGAACTGCGAACCTTGTCCTGGAAATACGAATGCAGTTTTCACACTTGCCCCAAAAGAAAAATCAGATTTATGATTCGTCTGCGCTGGAACCATAAATCTGAAATTTTCAGACTGTTACTTTTTGCCCTTGGACGGTTTTTTCGCCTCGACGGTGTAGATCTGTTCGCCTTCGTAAAAACCACAGTTCGGGCAGACGTGGTGTGGCTGGCGCGGCTTGTGACAGTTCGGGCAAGCCGTCAGATTCGGCGCGCTCAGCGCGAGATGACTGCGCCGGCGGTCGCGCCGTCCCTTGGAAATTTTTCGTTTTGGTAGAGGTGGCATGGTGGACGAGATTCCTTTCGATTATAGATTTCTTTACGATTTGTCGAGCAACTCTTTCAGTTTTTCAAAACGCGGATCAATGTTATCTGGCTTGCAATCGCATGGACCCTCGTTTAGATTTTTGCCGCATTGCGGGCAGAGACCCAAGCATCCACTGCGACAAACTGGATGAAGCGGCAACGCGAGCAAGATGTCTTGGCGCAACACCTCGGTTAGATCAAGTTCGTGGTGCGCGTCAATTCGTGTGGCAGGTTCGTCGTCCTCGGTTCGCGGCAATTGTGCGCCGGTCGCGAGGTCAATCGTCGGTCGAAATTCTTCCTCGAGCGTAAAACGCAGCGGATAACTGAACAACTCGAGGCAACGCGAACACGCGAGTTCGAGCGAACAGTGCAGCGACCCGGTCGCGAGAACGCCATCGGCAGTGCGAATCAAAACCACCGCGCCGTCGAGCGTGCTCAACGGAGTAATTTCCGGGTCCAGGTTTTCGATATTCTCGCGCAACGTATGCTGGCGAGTTTCGCCCGAGTGCTCTTTGAGTAACTGGGCAACGTTAAAGCGCATAAGTCTTATCCATGTGCGGAGTTTAGCGCGCCCATTATAGGCAGGTGATGCGGATGTGTCAAGAAAATGTCAGTTCGCTTCAGGAGGCGTGGGTGTGTTGTGTTGTTGCGTCGAAATGAAATCAATCCCGTTCGACACCTGTGTTTGCAAATTCGCGATGTGTTGCGCGACCTGGGCGAGTTGCGCCTGCAAATCGGAAAGCGTTTGCGCGGCGTACGAATCCGCGCCCAGCCGCGTCGCGAGCGCCGTATCGCGCGCTTGCTTTTCGATCTGTTGCGCCTGGTCTTGCGCCGATTTGGTGATCGTGTGATCGTTCGTCAAGCGCGCCGCGTCTTCCTTCGCCAGTTCGAGAATGCGGGTGGCTTCTTCTTGCGCTTGCGCGATCACGCGGTCGCGATCCTGCACAATTTTTTTCGCTTGGCGAATTTCTTCGGGAATCGCGATTCGCATTTGATCCACAATGTCGAGGAACTCGTCCTCGTCAATCATCGTCTTGGAAGACATGGGGACCCGCCACCCTTTGCCGAGCAGGGCTTCCAAGCGATCTACTAGGTATAGAATGTCCGTGGCTACCCCCTTTCGTTTTGGATGTTGGACGTTAGATGTTGGAAGTTGGAAGTTGGAAATCGCGACTGTTTTCCAATTTCCAATTTCCAATCTCTAACATCCAATCTCTATTCTTGCAACGTCACCATCTTGATCTTGTCGCCGCGATCTTCGCCCAGCTGGGTCAGCCGTTTGAACAATGCCTTTTCGACGAAGGGCGGAACCATATCGGTCACTTGCCCGCCGGCAAACGCGACTTCTTTGAGAATCGAAGAACTGACGAACGCGTAGCGCAATGAGGTCATCAAGCAAACGGTATCAATGTCTTCGGCGAGTTGGCGATTCGTCAAGGCGGTTTGATATTCGACCTCGAAATCGTACGTCACGCGCAAACCACGCACCATCACCTTCGCGCCGATCTTGTGCGCGAACTCGACGGTGAGACCGTGATAGGGCATCACTTCGATGTTGGGAATGTCGGCGACGGCTTGGCGCATCAACGCGACGCGTTCGTCGGTCGTGAACATCAAGTTTTTCAAGGGACGATCGTACACCGCCCAGATCAACTTGTCGAACAAGCGCGCGGCGCGGGTGGCGATATCAATGTGCCCGTTGTGAATCGGGTCGAATGAGCCGGGATAGATCGCGGTGGTCAACTCAGGTCTCCTTTGCCTTTCCAAAAATCCTTGACGCGTTGCGCAAGCAAGTGATGTTCCGGCGCGCGCAATTCCGGATCGCGGTCGAAAATTTCTTGCGCGAGCGCGCGCGCTTCTTCCAGCAATTTCGCGTCGCTCAGTTTCGCGATCTTCAAGTCCGGCAAGCCCGATTGGCGCAAGCCAAAAAATTCGCCGGGTCCGCGTAGTTTCAAATCCTCTTCGGCGAGAAGGAAACCGTTTTGCGTGGACTCGATCACGCGCAACCGTTCGTCGCTGGCGCTTTCTTTTTTCTCGGCGAGCAACAGACAGAACGATTCATGCCCTCCGCGTCCGACGCGCCCGCGAAATTGATGCAGTTGCGCGAGTCCGAAACGATCCGCGCCTTCGATCAACATCACCGTCGCGTTCGGCACGTCAATGCCGACTTCGACGACCGAGGTGGCGACGAGAACGTCAATTTGATGATCGCGAAACGCGTTCATCGTTTCGTCTTTTTCCGCCGGGCGCAGTTTACCGTGAATCAAGCCGATGCGCAAGTCCGGGTAAATCTGGGTGCGTAATCGTTCGTACTCTTCGACCGCGGCTTTGGCGTCAATCGCTTCCGATTCTTCGATGAGCGGGCAAATGACGAATGCCTGCCGTCCTTGGTTGATGTGACCCCGGATGAATCCGTACGCGCGTTCGCGTTCGAGCGGTTCGAGCCACTTGGTCTGGATCGCCTGGCGTCCCGGCGGTAGCTCGTCAATCACAGACAGGTCGAGATCGCCGTAGAGCGTCAGCGCGAGCGTGCGCGGGATCGGCGTCGCGCTCATCACGACGATGTGCGGCGAGTACCCCTTCGCGCGAATCATCGCGCGTTGCTCGACGCCAAAGCGGTGTTGCTCGTCAATTACCGCGAGCGCCAGGTCGCGAAACTCGACGCTCTCTTGAATCAACGCGTGCGTGCCCACCGCGATGTCCACTTCGCCCGCCGCGATTTGTGTGCGCGCATCTTCCTTCTCGCGATTCTTCATACTGCCGGTGAGCCGCGCGACGCGCGGCGCGCGCGCCGTGGGCAACTCGGCGAAAACCTTGGACAAGGTTTTGAAATGTTGCTCCGCCAAAATTTCGGTTGGCGCCATCAACGCGGCTTGCGCACCGTTCGCGACGGCGATCAACATCGCCGCCGCGGCGACGACTGTTTTGCCGGAGCCGACATCGCCTTGCAGCAATCGGCTCATCGGTTGTGTGCGTTGAATGTCGCCGAGAATTTCTTCGAGCACGCGCGTTTGCGCGCCGGTCAATTTGAACGCGAGTCTGCCGAGAAATTCGTCTACGCGATGGCGCTCCACGTTCAACGCCCTGCCCGGTTGTTCGCGCCATTTGCGCCGCTGTTGCAACACGCCGAGTTGGATCGTCAGAAACTCGTCGAGGATCAGACGTCGCCGCGCGCGCTCCATTTTTTCCGGCGTCGTCGGAAAGTGGATTTCGCGCAACGCGCCGGGCAGGTCGAGCAAATTCTCGCGTGTCCGAATTTGTTCCGGCATCGGATCGGCGACCTTGGACGCCCAATACTCGACGACGTCGTTCACCAAGCGGCGCAACCAACGGCTCGTGATCCCTTCGGTCAGCGGATAAACCGGCACGATGCGCGCGGTATGCAACAGGGATTTGCTAAACGGCTCCCACTCAGGTTGTTTGAACGCGAGTTTACCCAGGTCTTTGAACACGCGACCACTGACGACGATGCGACGACCCGCTTTGAATTGTTGTTGCAAGAACGGTTGGTTGAAAAACGTTGCCGTGATCGTGCCGGTCATGTCGGCAAGCACGACCGTCGTTATTTTCAAACCGCGTTTCGTATCGCGTGTGAAGCACTCGCACACGGTGAGCAGAACGGTGACTTCGTCGTTGACCATCAACTCGCTAATGTTGCGCAGATGGCTGAAATCGTCATAGCGGCGCGGGAACAGATACAACAAATCGTTGACGGTATAGACGCCCAGTTTTTGTAATTTCTTCGCGTGCGCCGGACCTACGTTTTGCAGGCGCGATACGCTCGCATCGAGTCCGTACCCGGCGACGACCGGCGCACGCGGCGCAGGCGGTTTCGGTTTCGACGCTTCGCGCCGGGTGGGCACGAACTCGTCCTCATCTTCGTCGAAAACGTCCGCGAGTTCGTCTGCCGCCGGCGCGGGCGCGTCCGCGGTTACTTCGCGCAGAACCAAAAGCGCGTGGTTCAGCATATCGAATCGCGCGTTCGTATCGGCGTTGCCGTACCCGCGCAAAATCAACGCGAGCGCGTCAGCGCGCGCAAGCTTGTCGGTTTCGCCATCCTGCTTGATCTTGGTGATCCAGGTGTGAATGAACGATTCGAGTCCGCCGATGACCAAATGATCGTCGCGTTTCTTTTGTTCGTTGACGAGCATCTTTTCGACATCGCTAAACGCTAAAGCCATCAACCCCTCTGGATATTTTGGATTTTTGATTTTCGATTGAGCAATCGAAAATCAAAAATCGAAAATCAAAAATTTCTAGTATTTGCCGGAAACCCAGGCGATGCCCGCGCCGCCTGGACCGGTATGCGCGCCAAGCGCGGGACCGGCTTCGCTGATGACGATTTGTTGTTCGGGAAAGGTGCCGGAAAGTAGTTTGGTCAAACGTGCGGCGTACTCTGGCGCGGCGGCATGGAGCACCGCCAGGTTCTGAATAGGTCCTGACGACATGGCGATTTCGACGAGGCGTTCGAGCGCGCGCTGAGTCGTGCGAACTTTTTCGATGGGGTACACTTGACCTTTGACGACCGAGAGCAAGGGCTTGACATTGAGCGTATCGCCGAGCAACGCCGCGCCTTTGCCGAGGCGACCGCCGCGTTGCGCGAATTCGAGCGTGTCGAGCATCGCGATGATGTGCGTGCGCGGGATCAAATCTTCGACGAGCGAACGAATTCGCCGCAACGACTGACCCTCTTGCGCCGCGCGCGCGGCGAGAATCGCGACCCAGCCCAGCGCCATCGAAGCTTGCCACGAGTCAATCACTTCGACCTTCGCGCCCATCGTTTGGCGCGCGGCGGCGTGCGCGGCGTTCAACGTGCCGCTCAAATCGCCGCTGACGTGAATCGAGAGAATTTCCTTGTGCGTCCGCGCGATCTGGCGGTACGTCTCCAGAAACGAGGCGAGGGGCGCTTGCGCGGTGGTCGGATGGACGGGACTGCTGACGAGACGCCGGTAAAATTCACTGGGCATCAAGTTGACGCGATCTTGAAATTCCTGTGTGCCAAACCGCACCACGCAGGGGACGATGGCAATATCGAGTTCCTTAACGAGTGCCTCAGGGATGTCGGCAAGACTATCGGTGACAACTTTGACGTTTGACATAGAGCTTCCTGTGATTGGGTAGAGGGAGGGCTTAGTACTTGCCGGTAACCCACGCAATCCCAACCGAGCCGGGACCGGTGTGAGTTCCCAGAACGGGACCAGTCTCGCTCATTAAAATATGATCTTCGGGAAATGTTTCGGCTAACACTTGGTGTAGTTGATCGGCGTAGTGCGGCGCGGCGGCGTGAATCACCGCGAGGTCTTGAATGGGTCCCGAAGTTAACGTGATTTCGACGAGGCGTTCCAACGCGCGTTTCAGCGTGCGCACGTTTTCGACCGGAACGATCTCGCCGCGCACGACCGACAGCAAGGGCTTGACGTTCAACAACGTGCCGACCAACGCTTGCCCTTTGCCGAGGCGACCGCCGCGTTGCGCGTACTGGAGCGTGTCGAGCATGCCGATGATGTGCACGCGCGGAATCGTGTCCTCGACGAGCGCGCGAATCTCGGCGAGCGTCCGGCCGGCTTTTGCCGCGCGCGCGGCAATGATCGCGAGCCAGCCCATGCCCATCGAAATTTGCCGCGAATCCACCAACTCGATCTTGAGGTCGGGCAAATTTTTCGCCGCGAGACGCGCGGCGTTGAGCGTGCCGCTCAAATCGCCGATGACGTGAATCGAAACGATCTCGTTCGACTTGAGCGCCACTTGGCGATATGCCTGCTCGAACGCGCCGACGGAGGGCTGTGAGGTGGTCGGCAGGATAGGGCTGGCGACGAGACGTTGATAAAATTCGGTGGGCAGTAAATCCACGCGATCGCGAAACTCTTCGTCGCCAAAGCGGACGGTGCAAGGAACCTGGGTGATCTCCAATTCCTTAGCCAAGTGGGCTGGAATGTCCGCAAGACTGTCCGTAACAATTTTGACGTTTGCCATACGTGCGCGCCTTTACATTCCCTCGTACACGACGACGCCTAATGCGTTCGGACCGACGTGCGTCGCGGCGACCGGACCATAGTGATCCACTGTAATATCCAGGTTTGGCAAAACAAGGTTGATCTGCTCGATCAACAAGTTCACGTCTTCGGGTGTGTTGCTGTGCAAAATGATCATGCGCTCGATGTGCGCGAATTCGGAAATGAACTCGACCAATTTTTCGATGGCTTTGGCGCGCGTGCGGACTTTTTCGAGCGCGACCACTTCGCCGTCTTCGAGAATCAACAGCGGCTTGATGTTGAGCATGTTGCCGAGGAACGCTTGCGCCGGTCCGATCCGTCCGCCGCGTTCGAGATAGTCGAGCGTCTCGACGAAAAAGCCGATGTAGATTTTCGGGATCATTCCGCGTACGAGGCGCACGACTTCGTCGAGCGAATCGCCGCGCGCGGCGGCTTGCCCCGCGGCAGTCACGAGGATGCCCAAGCCAATCGTGATGAGTTGCGAATCAATCACGACGATCTTGCTGCGCCCCAACAAAGGCGCGGCGGCGCGCGTCGCATTGCGGAACGTGTCGCTCAACTTGCTCGAACCGAGAATCGCGACGACCGTATCGTTGTTTTTCGCGAGTTCGGTAAACGCTTCGTCGAATTGTTTGACCGTCGGCGGCGATGTGGTTGGCGGCGTGGGGTAGCGCGCGAGCCGCTTGAAAAATTCATCGCGCGAAATGTCAACGCCATCGCGGATGGTCTTCTGCCCGAAATGAACGGTGAGCGGAAGCACCGTGATGCCAAGATTCGCCACGACTTCCGGTGGAAGATCGGCAGTGCTGTCGGTGATAATTCTTACGCGAGACATACTTTTTTATTCCACAGAAATGATGTAATGATAGTGTGGTTGTCCACCACTAACGATTTCGACTTCAAGTGATTTGAAGCGACCGCGAATCTGTTCGCCGAGTGTTTCAGCGTCGTTCGCCGTCGTCGAGTTGCCGTAATACACGGTGATGATTTCACTTTCGTCCGCGCGCATCTTTTGAAGCATCTCCAGCGCGAGTGCGCTCATATCGTCGCCCGCGCCGGCAAGTTGATCGTCTATCAGACCGATGACTTGCCCCTCTTTGACTTGGATCCCATCGAGTTCGACCGAGCGCGTGGCAGAGGTAAGTTCGAGTGTCTTGATGTGTTGCATCGCACGCACCATTGCTTTGACGTTCGCGTCGAGATCGTTTTGGAAATTGAGCGCGAGCAACGCCGCGATGCCCTGGGGCAGGGTGATGGTCGGCACAATCGCGACTTGCTTCTTGGCGAGTTCGCCGGCTTGTTTCGCCGCGGGAATGATGTTTTTGTTGTTCGGCAACAGGATCACTTGGTCGGCTTTGGTGTTGTTGATCGCGTTCAAAATATCCTGGGTGCTCGGATTCATCGTTTGCCCACCAGCGATAAGAGTGCCGATGCCGAGACTGTGATACACGCGTTCCATGCCCGCGCCGGCGACGACCGCGATGGTCGCGATGCCGGCGATTTCTTCAGACGTGATCGGCGGACGCTGAACCTGACCCGACATGAAATCAATGTACTGCTCTTGCATGTTCTCGACGATGACGTTCGTGATGACGCCAACCGAACACCCATAGTCGAGAATCGTGCCGGGCGTCGGCGCGTGCACGTGCACTTTGACGAGCGTCGCATCGCCGACGATCAACGCCGATTCGCCCATGCTCGCGATTTGCTCGCGAATCACGTCCACGTCGAGCGTTGTCCCGCGAATGTGGAACTGGATGTCAAACCCCCAGCCCTCTTCGCGCGAAATTTGTTCGAGTGCCTGCGCGCCTTGTCCTGCCGCCGCGAGATCCAGCGGTTCGCCGTTTGCGTACTTGAGTGCGCCTTCGAGGAGCGTGAGGTATCCTTGCCCGCCCGCGTCCACGACGCCGGCTTCTTTGAGCACGGGCAACAACAACGGCGTGCGCACAACCGACGCGCGCGCGCCTTCGACGGTTTTCGCGAGCACGACGCGCAAGTCGTCGCTCTGCGCGGCGGCAAACGTCGCGGTATCGGCGGATTCGCGACAGACCGTGAGTATCGTGCCTTCGACCGGTTTGACCACGCCTTTGTACGCCGTGCGCGATGCTTCGACGAGCGCGACGGCGAAATCGTTCGCGGTGATGACCTCTTTGTTTTCGAGCGCGCGCGCAAAGCCGCGAATGATCTGCGACAGGATGACGCCCGAATTCCCGCGCGCGCCCAGCAACGCGCCGTGCGAGATGGCTTTGCTGATCGCGGCGGCGGAATGCTCGGGCGAGTTGGCAACTTCTTTGATCGCCGACTGCATCGTCAACAACATGTTTGTGCCCGAATCGCCGTCCGGCACTGGAAAGACGTTGAGACTGTTGATGTACGCGCTATGCCGTTCCAGCCAGGCGGTGCCGGCGGTGAACAGCGCCTTGAGTTCTTGTCCGCCGACCGACTTGAGCGGCGGTAACGCTTCGGGCTGATTAGTGTGTTCGTCTGACAACCGAGTACTCCTGAGAGATCATTCTGATTCGTCCACGTGCAGTCCTTGCACGTGAACGTTGACTTGCAAAACCGGCAAGCCCACGGCTTTCTCAACCGTGAATTTTACGCGATTCATAATGCCGTGCGCGACCTCGGAAATGCGCGTGCCGTGTTGAATCACGACGTAGAGATCAATCACGATAGCGCGATCTTCGAGTTGCACGTCAATGCCGCGGCGATAATTGCCGCGCGGCAACACTTCGGCGATGCCATCCCGCAGATTGCGATTCGCCATGCCGACGACGCCGTAACACTCGACGACGGCTTGACCGGCGAGACTGGCAATCGCGGTAGGCGAAACTTCAATACGACCGGGAAAAGTTTCTTCCATTCCATTTGCCTTGATGCCATGTCATTGCGAGCCGCAGAGCGGCGAAGCAATCACCCCTCCCTCACCTCCCCTTACCAAGGAGAGGGGAGGGTTGGGGATTGCTTCGTCGCGAATCGCTTCGCGGCTCCTCGCAATGACATGCAGAGTTAATTTGCTTTATTCAATTGATTATGCTATTATGCGCCCCGTCTTAATTCTGGGCACTGTTGAAAGGAGTGTGAACAATATGGCACAGCGTTGCGAGATTTGCGGCAAGGGTCCGTTGTACGGACACGCCGTCAGCCACTCGAAACACGCCGTCAATCGGCGCTTTATGCCGAACATCACCAAGCGAACGCTCGTTTACGATGGACGCAAGCAAAAGTTGAATGTGTGCGCGAATTGCTTGCGGACGCTTAACAAAACCGCATGATGTTTTTTTGGCGAGCACATTGAACCAGCGACTTTTCACCGAGGCGCTGGTTTTTTTATTTCACGCTTGCGCGCAACTTGCCGATTGCGCTTGCCACGCTTTCCTGCTTGTTAAAGATCGCCGAACCGGCGACGAGCACTTGCGCGCCCGCCGCGACGACACGCGGCGCAGTTTCAGCGTGAATGCCGCCATCCACTTCGATTTCGATATCGAGTCCGCGCGCGTCAATCATTTTTCGCATCGCCGCGATTTTCGACAACATCGTTTCGATAAACTCTTGCCCGCCGAATCCTGGGTTGACGGTCATCACGAGCACCAAATCAATGTACGGCAGGATTTCTTCCAGAGTTCCGACCGGTGTGGCGGGATTGAGCGCGACGCCCGACTTTTTGTTAAACCCTTTGATCTGTTGAACGATGCGATGCAAATGCGTACACGCCTCTTGATGCACGGTGATCATGTCCGCGCCGGCATTCGCAAAATCGCCGACGTACTTTTCCGGCGACTCGATCATCAAATGCACGTCGAGCGGCAAGCGCGTGAACGGGCGAATTGCCGCGACGACGAGCGGACCGATCGTGATGTTCGGGACGAAATGTCCGTCCATCACATCCACGTGAATATAATCCGCGCCGGCGGACTCGGCTTCTTGAACTTGAACTCCCAGCCGCGCAAAGTCGGCGGAGAGGATGGAGGGAGCGAGTTTGGTCATGATGTTAGGCGTGTGTTTTTCGGCGCGCTTTGCTTTTGGGTCTGCTAGATACCCGGTGTGTAACTTGTTCGCTACCAGGAGGCGCGGGTGCACCACGCAACAATCCTTCGGTGCTCAAGTCTTCATCAATGCCCAGCCAATGAATTCCGTAACCCGCACCGGCAATGCGCCAGTTGAGGCGTTGCTCAGGTGTCGCGTGTAGTAAGCGTGGATACCACGCTAAGGGCACGGTAATCGTGCGCCCATCCACAAGGTCTACGCTCAAAGTATCTCTGGTGAAATGCACGTTTTTCACACGTTCACCGGGTTTGACGTCTAAAGTATTCATTCCATGTCTCAAAAAATTCTTGCTGATGTTCCCTGACTAGGCGTTCGACGGTACGTAATTCTCTTGGGCTGAAGCCGAGATTACGCGCGAGCGAAACCGGGTTGAGCCAAAATTAAACCGAGAATTGCCGCCCTGATGCCTGCGTATTGGAAACGCTACAGCACGCCGACAACGGCGGACTTGGGCAAGCCACCTTTGCGCGCCAAGTGTATTGCTGGAAAAAGTTACTTCGCTGGCAACCGATACCGCCGTTGTCGGTGTGCGTGTGTTTGGCGTTCGTGCATCTGCGCTTACTTGCGGACTCAACTTCACTTCAATTCTTGACGTGTTGCTTGCATAATCTCGTGCGTGGGGTAGCCCAGGATAGTCTTTGCTTGCCCCGATTCTTCTCCCACGATAAATGCGTCCCCATCAACGTGATACGTTGCATTCCATTCGATACCAAATTGTGTAGTTGTGTCAAAGACCGTAAAGGTTTGCTTTTCACCACCACGCGCTAGGCATAGAGCCGAATTGTCTCTGGGGTCAAGTATCCAAGCATCACCCGTTTCTGTAGAAAACAGAATCAGAGAAGCAAGACCTACTAGACGGGCATCATGCTCTTGAGCGCGTTGGATGATGTAGTCAACTTCCCGCGAGATGTTGAGTCGGTCTGGACTCAAGAATTCGCGTTGGGTTCGGTGCGATTTGATAGGGTCTCTACGTCTTGCCATCTACATTCCTGGTTTGAAAAGATTCTTGCTTGGCGAGGCAAGCCGACTGCTACTATAGACGTTAAGAAAATAATTTGGAATTTCGGATTTTGTAGAGACGTTGCATGCAACGTCTCTACAAAATCCGATTCTAAACGCAATCCTTAACCTCTATAGAACGGCATGACGCCAAACGCTTGTATACTGAGACTTGAACATTAACAGTCGAATAGCGATTTCGCACGAACGAGAGTACACTGATCGTGTGGGAGGGTAGGAGTGGCTCGCGAACAAACGCTGGGGAGCTTTGCTGCCCCTGGCGGTAGAATGCC
>JACRBM010000026.1 GCA_016219275.1 Chloroflexota bacterium | reverse complement strand
GGTCGGCTCGATAGGCGCGACCGGTTCGCTCGCGATGGGCGCGACCGGCGGCGTCGGCAAAATCAACGGCACGCGTGGTTCCTGGGTCGGCTCGAGAGGCGCGACCGGTTCGCTCGCGATGGGTGCGACCGGTGGTTGAATCGGCGCACGCGTGTCTGACGAGTCGGCTGGTTTTGGCGCTGGGGTAATCGGCGATTTGCGTCGCGCCACCGAGTCTGCTAGTTTCTGCGCGACCGTTTCACTCGGCGGTTCAATTTTCTTGCGCGTGACACTTGAGTCGGATGGTTTCGGCGCGGTGACTTGACTCGGTGTAATTTTTTTGCGCGTGACACCCGAGTCGGATGATTTCGGCGCGGCAGATTCACTCGGCGGCGCGATTTTCTTACGCGTGACACCCGAGTCGGATGATTTCAGCGCGCCAGGTTCGCTCGGCGGCGCAACATTTTTGCGCGTCACACTCGAATCGGATGATTTACGCGTGATTCTTTCCGGGGGCGGTTCTGCTGGGAGCATGGACTCGGGCGGAAGTGATTCCGGGGCGCGGCGACGCACGCGTAGCGGCGCGACTGGCTCGGATCTTTCGGGCGCTACCGCAGGAGTAGGTCGCGCGGCAGAGCGTGTCTCAGGAAGCAGTGGCGTGGCATGCGCGGGCTTGCGCATTTCCGGCGCGCTCGCCGGCGCGTGGCTTGGCGTGACTGGCTTGGGTTCGACGCGCGACTCTTCTTTTTTCCGGCGCATCCGAGAACGCGCTCCCGCTGGCACTACCGCAAGCATATCGGGAGTAGACGCGGATTCTTCGCTTTCCGCGCGCGCTGTTTGAACGATCGTCACCCCCTGATAATAGTGTTGCAGGATGCGGTCGAAAGCCGCGCCGCGTCGCGCCATCACAATCGCGCCGCGCTTGCACATCCCGACGCCGTGTCCACGCATCGCGAGAAAACCGCACGCACAATCTACCCCGCGCAAGTACGGCAGCGCCGGCATCAACATCTCTTCCGAATTCCGCGTATGTCCATCGCAATGTTCAAAGAAAAACGCGTTGATCAGTTTATCGTGATGGGTGAGCACCATGCCCCAGGTTTCGCTCACCGCGCGAAATACTTCGGGCGCGGTCACGGGATCAATGCGTTTCCATTTTTGGCAGTGCGAGGTCGTACAAACATCCGCGCCATGCTCCTGGTGCCGTTGCGTCGAAACGACATACGTGCGCGACGCGACTGCTTGCGCTTTCAACGCTTCGAGCGGCGCGGTCGCGCCAATTTCCGCGGCAACCGCGCCGGCAAGGTATGTTTCGATTTTCATTTCCTCGACGAAACCGGTCGGCATCAAGACACGAACTGAGTCGGGCAACATGATCGGCATAATCCATTTCCTACCTGATTTTAGAAATAATCCATTCCGCGTTCTGCAGGGCAATTCCACGCGCGCACAATTCGCCCAGCGTTTCGCGCGCCGCCTCGCGCGACCAACCGAACACGCGACCCAGCATCGGCGCGGACGTCGCGTACACGGTGGCGATGTATCGCCGCGCGATCATTCGCCGCGCTTGCTCCACGTCGAGTTTCTGCGCGTGCGCGGCTTGACGCGCGAACCAGCGCGCGGTGATTTCGAAAATCTGCGAGGTCCACGCGCCGCGTTCGTTCAGCGCGCCGACCGGCGAAACGACCAAGCGTTTTTGCAGTTCGTCCAACGCGCGGTGAAAATCGGCGCGCCGCACACCCGACGCTTCCGCCAACGCCATCGTCGGCGTCGGACCGAGCGCGGTGAGCGCATCGGCGACGCGTTTGGCATCGCGACTGAAATCGCCACGCGCATACGCGCGCGTCAAATCGTCCGGCGCGTTCACCGCCATGAGCGCCGGCAACATGGCGAGCGACACGAACGCCGGCTTGCCGTTTCCCAACACCTTACCGTAAAACGCGCGGCGCGTCGCCGGCAAATCATTTTTCCACACCCACACGCGCTCCGAATCCGCGTCCCAGTCTTCGATGTGCGCGTCGCGGCGACCCTTCACCGCTTCAAAGAGCGACGGCAATTCAATCGTCTGCGTCGAAGCGAACAGCCACGCAAAGCCGACGGCATCAATGAATTGCGCCGCGTGTTCCATCGTGCGAACGCGCCGCGTGGGGGTGCGCCGATAAAGCAGATCGCGTCGGCGTTCGATTTGTTCGAGCGTGATTGTCTTGGTCACAATAAAAAAACCAGCGCGGATTGGCTGGGGATGAAAACCGCGCGTATGCCGGGGTTGCCTCTCAATTGCAGAGGTCGTGCGGAATGAATATACCACGCCAACAAAGTGCTGTCAAACTTATTTCGATTCCGTTTCGAGTTGCGCGAAATCTGCCGGCGTGTCCACGTCAAAGCCAAGTCGCGCGTCGTCGAAATCCACGCGCGCGATTTCATCGCGATATAAATTCAGCACTTCGCGTCCACCCTGCTCGCCGGTCAATTGCAACAACGCGTCCATGTGTGTCCGGTCGAACAAGACCGGACTGCCGCGCTTGCCCGCGTAAAACGGCACGACGATGTGGGCGTCCGTTTCGTGGCGTCGCTGGATGATCTGCTCCAACACGCGCGGCGTCAGCAACGGTTGATCCGCGTTGACAAATAACACCGCGTCCACATACGGGGACACCGCGAGCAAGCCGGCGCGAATGCTCGATGCGTGCCCGCTTGCCCAGTTGGAATTGACGATTACTTGCGCGGGCGCGTCGTGAATCGCCAGACGAATTTCTTCGGCGTGCGCGCCGAGGACGACGATGATTTGTTGCGCCGGCGATTTCGCCGCGAGATCCACCGCGTTGCGAATCAACGGTTTGCCGCGCAAGGGGAGGAGTTGCTTGACGCGTCCTTCCATGCGCGTGCTCCCACCCGCGGCAAGCACGACGACCGCGACGCGGCGATGCGTTTCGCGAATCGGCTCCGGCATTTGCGCCGCGCCGAGCGCGACGGCGTTGATCGCGCCATAACCCAGCAACAAGCCCGCCAACGCGCGCGCCGCGTCGAGTTCCGCGGCACTCTCAACTTGGTTGACAAAGATGATCGCGCGCGCGTCACGCGGTTTATTTTTCAATCCGCCTTCCGCGTGCGCAAGCACGCGCGCAGCAATGTTCGGCGTGATCGTTTCGCCGAGATGCGCGCCAGCCAGCCGCGCGACGAGTTCCGCGCGATGCACGTGCTTGTCGTCGAGCGGCGCGCCAAGCACGCGCACGCCCATCACCGGAACCAGGAGCGTCGTCGAACCTGGGATGACCGGTTCGTGGTCGGCGGGCGCTTTGAACGAACGCGTCCGCGCGCCGTCCGCTTCGACGAGCACCGCGTCCACCGAGTCGAGCGCGATGAGTTCGTCCACGAACGCGGGCGGCACGCCGAGCGCCTTGCCGTCCTCAGTTTCCGCGCCGATCACCAACACGGACGATTTGGCGTCCAGCGCGTCGAGTACGCGCGCGCCAAATTCGAACGCGGCGTCGTACGTGAGCGCCTGCGGCGCGAGACGCCTCTGCGCGGCAAAGATGCGCGTCGTCGTCGTCGTGACGACGCGCTTGCCCTGCGCGACAAGTTCGTCGGCGAGACGAAACATCGCCGTGGTCTTACCGCCGCCGCCCACGAACGCGACGACCTCTTTGGTTTGGAGACGCAACGCTTCTCTAATTCGCATTTTCAATTTATGATGCATGATCTGCGATTTTCAATCCGTACTGTAACTACTCAGCCAACCCACATTTACGCCGATGAAAAAACAAATTTATCCGCGAATAACGCGAATTGCGCGAATAAGAAGAAAAAATTAGCGAAGATTCGCGTAATTCGCGGATAAAGGAACGATGGCTGAGTAGTTACTCCGTAATCGCAAATCCGAAATCCAAAATCACCTTGTCGTCTTTGCCGACCGATAAACGCGTCACGCTCGCCGGGTCGTACATGCCAACGACGAATGAGAACGAACCGCGCGCGTTTGGCGGAAGCGCGAGCGTGTGAACGTCCTTGACAACCTCGCGTGGATCCCAGATGGATGTGGGATAAATACCTTGCGCGGGTTGCGCGTCATTCTGCGCGATAATGTTGCCAGACGCATCAAGCAAATGGACGAACACCGTATAATTTTTTTCCGTCCGCGCAATGTCCTGCCAGTATAACACAACATTGACCGCGCGCGTCGTGCGATCTACGTTGACCGTATAGCGCGATAACTCGAACGCGTCGCCCACGCGCACATTCATCGGCGTCGCCGCGTCGAGTTCCGCTCCACTCGGCGCAGGGATCGGCACTTTGATGCGCGCGAGCGGCGCGTGCGCCAGGTGCAACGTCACCTCGCCGGTCGGCGATAAACGAAACACACTCGTCAAATCACCATCGGTGCGCCGAAACAAACCGAGACGCATTTCGTACACGCCCGGCGTTGCATTCGCCGGCACCGCTAGAAGCCACGCATCGCGCGCGACCAAGCCCGGCGACCAGCGTTGCAGTGGATACTTGTTATCGAACGGGTCGGCTTCAACCTGGTTGACTGCTACGCCATCGCGATTCACCAACTCGATGCGCCAACGCAACGTATCGCGCGGCGGATAGATGGACTCGACGTACGTGGTCAGTGTGATTGTCTCGCCCGGTGAGAATGTCGTGCGTGGCAAGTCGTAACCTAGCAGTTTAAACGTCGAACGAAACGTCCACTCGTCGCGAATGCTGGGTTGCGGTTTCGTCGCGCGCGGCGTTTCTTTTTCCAGGATCGCGCTCGCGCCATTTTGATACACGACACGCAGCGACGCGTCGCGCACCGCCGCCGCATCGCGCACAAACATCATCGGCGACCATCCTGGGTCATTCCGCCATTCCTCGAACGTTGCTGGACCCAGTTTCACTCCTGCCGGAATCCACTGAAACCATTCGTTCGGCAGAGTTTCGCCCCACAATCCAAACGCCAACCAGTACGCGCGCGTCGGATCGGGATCGCGATAATGGATTTGGTAGGTGTCGAGATTGTCTTTTGCCCATCGCGCGACCTGAATCTCCGATTCGGTGAACAACGTGTACGCTTGCGGCGGGCGAATCGTCAACACGAGCGCGCCGACGACGAACGTCATGGCGAGCATTGCCGCGCGTGGGAATCGCTCGACGCGCGGCGCGATGCGTTCGAGCAGGCGCGCGAGCGGCAACGTGGCGAACAGCGCGAGTGGAAACGCGAGAATGTAAAATGATTTGTCAATGCGATACGCTGAAATCGGAAAGAACGGTTGAATCGCCGCAAACGCCCCGAGTTGCAACAACCACGCGAGCAAAAACGCGACGAGCGTTTTACCAATCACGTTGCCGCGCCACGCGAACGAAATGCCGACCAGCACGAGCAATAAAAAAATCGGTCCGCCGAGCGTATCGAGCGAGGGATTCGCCACACCACCCTCCCCCACATCGCCGGTCGTCGAAACACTTGCTGTTTTGAATTGGAGGATACCGCCGCGTTCGAGCGCGACGCCGGCAAGTAGCATCAACGCGAGAAAAATCGCGAGCGCGATGAACGCGCGCCGCGACCGAAATCGCGCGAGCGTCACGAGCGCGAACAACGCGAGCGGCAGCGGCGCGAGGATCGGATACGTCACGACGACACCCAGCAATGCAACGCCGATGAGCGCGACCCAGAGCCAAGACGGTCGCTCGGCATAGCTCGCGGTGTACCACAACGCCGCGATGATGAAATAGTGCGCGAACGCTTGCGCGAAAAAATATTGTTCGCTCAAAATGATCCCGGCAAAATACGACCAGGGCACGAACAACAATGTTGGCGCGAGCAGCGCGACGATCTTGCCTGTTTTCGTCTTGGGTAACCACGCGCACGCGATCCCATACACCGCGCCCGCACTTGACGCGACAAACAGCGCGGCAGTCGGATGCAACACGCGCAACGGATCGGCAAAGAACCAATGCGCGAACGTCGCGGCGACGAACGCGCCGCCCGCCGGATACCAACTGACGAGTTTGCCTTCGGGGTACGAGAACATCACTTGGAGATAATGCCGCACGGCGTCGGATGAATGCGTCGGAGGGAGCAGCGTGGGCAATGCCGGCGCGACAAAGTACAGCCACACACCCACGATGACGAGGACAAAACCGGCGAACTCGAACGCGTCGCGCTCAAGCGTCACGCGTCCGCGCGCGAACCAGACCAGCGCGGTCATCCCGAATACGACGCCGAACAAGACGAGCCACGTATTCGACCGATAATCCGCGACCAGGTTTTGCAAATACCCGTTGAGCAAGATCAGCGCGAGAATCGCAAATACAAACGTGAAGCACGCAAACGAGGTGGAAAGAATCGGATGGGAGCGAGACATCGTTGACTATTCTAGTGCAGAACAGTCACGCGAGCAAATCAGCGCCAATCGAATCCGCCATACCCGAAACTGTTCGCGCCTTGGTCCAGCGCTTTGCTTGCGCGAACACGCGCGGTCTCGGCGATTCCGGAAACGCCAAGCGCTCTACAACGCGTGCCGAATGTACCGCCACACCACGCCGCGACTCGGCGCGAACAAGAACGCAACGAGGAAGATCATGGTCGCGATCAACACAACCGCCGCGCCGGACGCGACGTTGATGTAGAAACTCGCGTAGAGTCCGGCGATGCTGGAGAACGCGCCTATCGCCGCCGCGATGAACATCATCGGCGCGAGGCGACGCGTGAGCAAGTATGCCGTCGCCGCCGGGGTGACGAGCATCGCCGCGACCAACCCGACGCCGACGGTCTGCATCGAAACGACAATCGTCAATGCAAGGAGGATGAGCAAAACATTTCGCAACAATTCCGCCGGTAAGCGAATCGTCGCAGCGAGAACGGGGTCGAAGGAGATGACGAGAAATTCTTTGAACAACAGCGCAATCGTCGCGAGCACGATCACGGCGAGCGCTGCCGTCAGCAACAAATCGGTATCGCTCACGCCAAGCACGTTGCCGAACAAAATGTGCGACAAGTCCACCGCGTACGTTTTGATCGTACTGATGAGCGCGACGCCGAGCGCGAGCGCGCCGGCAAATAGAATGCCAATCGCGGTATCTTCTTTCACCGCGCCTTGCCGCGAGAGCAAACCGATCGCGAGCGCAACGATGATCGCGGCGACGAGCGCGCCGACGATCAACTCGCCTTTGAGCAAGTAGGCAATCGCAATGCCCGGCAATATCGCGTGCGCCATCGCGTCGCCCAGGAATGCCATCGAGCGCAGAACGACGTAACATCCGACGACCGCGCACAACACGCCGACGATGACGGATGCTAGCATTCCACGCTGCATAAACGTGTACGTGAGCGGGGTGATGAACCAGTCAAACAGCTCGATCATTTTGCAATCAAGTAACTGCCGGTCAACAAAGCGACGACACCCAGGATGCGCGCCGCATCAACTGGGTGAGCCGGAACATCCAACCAGCCGAAGTGATCAATCACAATGCCAACCAAGAGTTGCCCGACAATGATCAGCGCCACCGTCATTGTACTACCCAGACGCGGCAGAGTGATATTGATCGTTTGATACAGAATCACGCCAAAGATTCCCGCGCCCAGCATATACCAGGGCAAAGTTTGCCAATCGCGAATTTTCTCGCCACCGCGTAGAATCAACAGCGCGCCCGAAAGAATCATTCCGCTCAGATGCACAAAGAAACTGCCGGCAGTTCCACCGATCCGTTGTCCCATCGCGCCAGCAATCGGCGCTTGCATACCGACTGCCACGCCGCCAATCAAACCGATGAGCACGATCATCCCCAAGTCAAGCATACCTACCTCAGCCGATTTCCTAGATTCCCAACAATTCATCGTGCGGGCAACAATCGTCTACAACCGCGATGCCTTCGAGTTGCATCACGCGCGTACCAAATGCCTGGGTGAGATTCGCCGCCGTCAAGATTTCGCGCGGCGCGCCAAACGCGATCCGCTGCCGATTCAACAAGAGCACTTGATCGAAACGCGACGCGGCGAGATTGAGGTCGTGGGTCGAAACCATCACGGTGACGCTTTGCTCGCGCAGCTGATCGAGCAGAGCGAGCGTGGCTTCCTGGGTCGCGGCGTCCACGCCGGTGAACGGTTCGTCCATCAGCAAGATGTGCGGCTCTTGCGCGAGCGCGCGCGCGAGGAACACGCGTTGCTGCTGTCCGCCGGACAAATCGCCGATGGGCTGGGTTGCGAGATGCGGAATGTTCATCTGCTCCAGCGCGCGCGCGACGGCGGCATGGTCGCGTTTGCCTGGGCGACGCAACCATCCCAATTGACCAAATCGTCCCATCATCGCGACATCGGCGACCGTCACTGGAAAGCGCCAGTCCACCTCTTCGCGTTGCGGCACGTACGCGACACAATCGAGATGATGACCGAGCGACAAACCGTGAATCATCACGCGCCCCGCGCGCAACGGCAACAATCCAACGAGCGCCTTGAACAGCGTGGATTTGCCCGCGCCGTTCGGTCCGACAACCGCGACGCGCGTGCCATGCGGAACGCGGAACGACACGTCGCGCAAAACCGGTGTGCCGTTGTACGCGACCGTGATGTTTTCGATTTCGAGATGCGCGGGAGACACAGGCAATTCGGTCATTAAAATCGTTTCTCCCACGAAGAGCACAAAGGACACGAATTTTTTATATTATTTTTCGTGATCTTCGTGCCCGTCGTGGGCAAAAAAATTTATTTGAGCGAGTCCACGATCAACTTGACATTGAACTGCATCATCGCGAGATAGTTCGGCGCGGTGCCGTTCGCATCGGTGATCGAATGCGTGTGCAGCCCGGCTACGACCTTAGCGCCGGTCTCTTTCGCGATTTGTTGCGCGAGTTGCGGACTCGTGCTCGCTTCGAGAAAGATCGCTTTGGCTCGCGCGGCTTTGATTTGCTGAACGAGCCGCGCGACCTGTTGCGCGGACGGCGACGCGCCGGTGCTGACACTCGGCACGATCATGCCGACGACGCGAAATCCGTAGCGGTCGGCAAAGTAGCCAAACGTATCGTGATCCGTCACCAACAAACGGCGCTCCACCGGCAACACCTTGACTTGCTCGGCAATGGATTGATCGAGTTGCTTTAGTTTCGCGATGTACGCGGTTGCGTTCGTCGCATACGTTGGCGCGCCCGCGGGGTCCGCTTTGCTCAACCCATCGCGAATGTTTTCGACGTACTGCACGACGTAATTCGGGTCGAACCAAAAATGCGGGTCGCCCGCGTGTTGATGCCCACCGAGCGAACCAATCGCAAGGCGCGCCTTGTCGGTTTTGAAACCGGTCAACGCGAGGACGTACTCGGTGTCATGTTCGAGTTCGACGATGTTGCCCTGCACAAGTCCGCCACACTTGAGCGCGACCGATTTCTCGATGGCGAGTTTCTGGTTGTCCTTCGCCGCGCTGATCGCGATTTTGCCGGCGGCAATCGCAATGTGATTGTCGCCTTCGTCGTGCGCTTTGAATTTAACATAGCCGGCGAATGTGCCATCCGCTTGCTTGGTCAGCGCAACATCGAACGCACCTTCTTGCGCCGGCAAAGCGGTAGCATTGTTCGCAGCTTTGCCGGACAATGCGGCTTGCGGTTTCTCGTTGCCCACGTTCGCGCAAATCGCGTCCGCGATGTCCGCATCCGACATCGCCGGCGATTCGCTCTCTTTCGGCTTGCGACTCGTCAACCCAGTCGCCGCTTCGATCAAGGTGCGCGAGCCGCCGGCGTTTTTGAGTAACTTGTCGAGAAAATCCTCAAACCCCGCGCCGTTGGCGATGAGAATGTTGCTATCGGCGACGCGTTTAACATCGTTCGGCGTCGGTTCGAACGCGTGCGGATCAACGCCAATCGGCAAGAGCGCGCTCACCTTGACGCGCTCTCCCGCGACGTTCTGTGCGATGTCGGCAATAAAGGTTTCGGTCGCCAAGACGTTGAGATTCGATTTCGCACTGGTAGGTGTCGGCGCAACGACGGGAACCACCGTCACTGGCGCACTCGTCGGCGTCGCAGGCGTCGCGCATCCCACAAGCGCGAGCATCACGACGAGCGCGAACAAATGAAACGAGCGGAACATGAGCAGTCGCCTCCTCAAGTGTGATTTGCTCGCGCCCCGCTCTGTGATATAATCACATCCGCAGAGGCACAAGCGATTGAACAGATGGCTTGGTCTCTAGCACGTGCGCGCGCGAGGTCACAACTCGCGCGCGTTTTTATTTTCGCCGCGCGCGCAAGGCGCGCGTTTTGTTTTGGCAACTCGGACAGCGCCCCATCAACTCCAACACATGCACTTGAATTTCGTACCCGGTGCGCGCTTGCAGCGAACGCACGAGCGCGTCCAAATCGCAATCCGCAAATTCCTCCGCGCGACCACACACCGAACAAACGAGGTGATGTCCATGCGGGCGCGCGGTGGGCGCGTAACTGTGGCATCCCTCTTCGAGATGAATCCGCTGAATGTAACCCAGCTCGACGAGCAAGTCGAGCGTGCGATACACCGTCGTCAATCCGAGATTGGGATAGCGCGTTTTGGCTTGGCGATAAATGTCGGCGGGCGTGAGGTGATGACTTGCTTGCGTGATAATGTCGAGCACGGCTTGGCGCGAGCGCGTGAGTTTGCGATGGTTTTGCCGCAGTCCCGCGGCGAAGGGTGTCGTGGTCATCGTTACCTAAATGAAAATCGTTTTCAGTTAGAAATTATAGCCATTTTCGCGCGATTGTCAATCAAAAAAACGTAGGACAAGATTTTTGTCCCGTCCTACGCAATATCAATCTGTTCTGTTCTTGTCCATGAAATCAATCAGGAATTCGGTGGCTTTGCTCAACGCGGCGTCAATGACCTCTTTGCCGAATTCTTCGGTCGCCAGAGTCGCGTCGCCGAGCGCGCCGTTCGCGGTGATTTCGTCGAAGGTGTACGGCACGATGATGCCGCCGTTATTCCCTTTGCCAAGAAATTTGTACGGATAACCTTTGACCGCGCCGCGCGTGATGCGGTCGCGCTTGACGACGTGCGGTGCGAGATACATCGCTTGCGATGTCTCACCTTCGCACGCGTGCCCGGTGATTTCCGATTTGACGCGCCCACGTTTCACATCCGCCGCGAGCGCGGTAAAGCTCGACCAGGCGATATGCACGCCCAGTTCGTGGCGCAGTTTCACTCCCATCACTTCGAGCGAGGGTCGGTTGCCGCCGTGACCATTCACAAAAAAAAATTGCTTGACGCCGTGCTCGCGCAAACTCCACACGATGTCGTAGATGAGCGCGTGGAACGTTTCGGCGCGCAGGGTGATCGTGCCGGGAAACGCCATGTGATGAAACGATACGCCGAAGGAAATCGGCGGTGCGAGAATCACGCGGGGATGCAATCGCTCGGCGAGCAATTTGCCGAACGCGACCGCACGCGCCGTGTCCACCTCGAACGTCATGTGCGGACCGTGCTGCTCGAACGAGCCAGTCGGAATAATCGCGAGTTCAACTTTTTCAAGCGCGTCGCGCGCGTCTTCCCAGGTCATTTGCGAGAGAATCAATGATTTAGCCATCGTGCTCCTTGTAGAGTGAAACTTAAAACGTGGTACGTATTGCGTATTGCGTATTGCGTTTCAATTTTCTTTTTCGACAATCAAATAGACACACCCCATCGCGATAAAACTGATGGCATCAAACACGGTAAAGCGTAACGCGGTAGTCCAGGGAATCGGATGTCCGGCTGGCAATGACAGCGCAAGCCAAGTTTCGCCAACGACGGCGATGATCTGTTGGATCAGGATCACTCGAAACAAGGTGCGCTGCGCGAGCGGATCAACCAAGACTGGCGGATAGGTCGCGTTCCACATCAGAAAGAGAATGCCGAACGATTGAACGACGAGCCGACCGGGCAATCCTTCGAGTTCGAACGCGCCGGTGTACGATCCTGGGTCGAGGATGAACGAGAGCGCGCACCACACATTGACCGCGAACACCACGCCGACAATGATGCGGGCGAACCAGGTTACTCGAACGCGGCTAGTCATTGTATGGAATCTGATGTTGCTGCACAATCCATCGCCCGTCGTATTCCAAAAGTGTGATTGCGCTCAAACCATTCCCGATGCCTACGCCCGCCACATTGATCAGCAGTTTTCCATCCAAGGCGATGACGTGATGACCATGATAGTGTCCGTAGACAACCACTTTTGCATCCAAAGGTCCGTACACTTGCCGCAGTCTCGCGGACGGCGTCGTCGGTTCACAAGTCCGACTCCACACATTGTTTGGCGCGGCGTGACACAAAAAGATTTTGCGATGCGGCGCGATTTCAATCGTTTCTTGGATCGGCAAATCGCGAAGCAGGTCTAAATGAGCGGCGGATAAATTCGTGTGACACCATTCCACGTTTCGGCGAACCCTGGCTGGGTCAGTGGTTTGGTCGGCAAACGCATCAACATCAAACAACGCCTCTTCAGCATTGCCACGAATCAGATGCGCGTCGTAGCGAACGAGCAAATCCAGAACCTGGTCTGTGCCTACACCGCCTCGGATGTCGCCCAAAACATAGAGTGCGTCAAAACCCAGCTTCGTCAAATGAGTCAGTGCGGCTACCAGTCCCGCACTATTGCCATGAATGTCGGAGATCAATGCAAATCGCATGCGCCCTCTTTTGCCATGCGACAACTACTCCGCGACCGCGACAACCGCGGTGGACTGGGTGCGATGGGTAAGGAATCCTTCGACCGCAAAAATGATGAGCGAGACCCAAACCATCCCAAAACCGATGAACTGGGTTTGCGTGAACGGTTCGCCAAACATCAACACGCCGAGCAAGAATTGTAGCGTTGGCGCAATGTACTGCAGAATGCCCATCATCGAAAGCGGAATGCGCCGCGCGGCAGAAGCGAACAACAAGAGTGGAATCGTCGTTACCAGACCCGCGCCAATCATCAACGAATCCGCAATCGCGCCGGTGTGAAGAAACGCGCCTTGCCCGCTCACGTCCGCATACGTCAGCCACAGCAACGCCGGCACGAACAAGAGACTCGTCTCCAACGCTAACCCGTGAAGTGAATTGAGCGGCGCGGTTTTTTTGACGAGTCCGTAGAATCCAAAGGTCAGCGCAAGCGACAACGCGATCCAAGGCGGTGAACCATACATCACCGTCAAGTACACCACTCCAAGCGTTGCCAACGCCACCGGTAGCCACTGCCACGCGCGCAACCGTTCGCGCAAAAGAATCACACCCAACAACACATTGACGAGTGGATTGATGAAATAGCCCAGACTCGATTCGACGACAAAGCCGCTGGCGATTGCCCACAAATAGATCAACCAATTGACGCCGAGGATCACTGCCGCGACGAGATAGACGCCGAGCACGCGCCGGTTGGACGCGGACCGGCGAAATGCGCGCCACTGGCGCGTGAGGAAAATATACGCAATGAGAATCACGCATGACCAAACCAGGCGATGGCTCATCAGTTGAGGCGCGGGTACATAACCGAGCCATTTCCAATACGCCGGGAACAAGCCCCAGATGCTGTATGCGCCAATCGCGTACCAGATGCCTCGGTTCATTTCGCTTTCCTGCGCGATGCAAGCGGTTCCGGCGCGTAGGGCGCTTGACCATCCAGGTTCCCGACGAATTGCGGCAGGCGCGTGTGTCCCAGGTTTTGGCGAATCGCCATGCTCTCGCCGATGTGATACCAGTAGTGATAGATCGTTCGTTGCACGAGCGATCCGAAAAGATACCGGCTGGGCTTGCCATTCTTGATCACCCGCTCCAACATCTTCTCGGTCGTGAGCGAATCGAGAAAGACATCCGCCGCTTTGGTGATCTTGTTCCACGCTTTCCATGTTTCGGCGAGCGCGGGCGTGCTTGCCGGCGCGCCGTACGCGAACAACTCGTTCATCTCCGGCAGAAGCAGTTTACCTTGTCCGTAAAACACAAAGTATCTCTGCTCTTGCCAAGCCAGGTGTCCGATGTTCCAACTGATGCAGTTCATCGGCAAGAATCGTTGACGCGCCTCGTCATCGCTCAGACCTTTGAGCGCGCGTCTGAATTCGCTCCGCGTAAAGCGCAGTTGAAGTACGAGTGGGTGGGGCATAAAGTTACTCCTCGGACAAAAAGATTTGGATCGCGAAAACAACGAAAGTTACGAAAACCGCGAAAAGAAAACCGCGCACACCTTTCACGGATTTCATGTTATCTCGCGGTCTCAGGTGGCGTATTTACAAAACGACGCGGACGCAAGGGCTTTTCGCCGAAGTTGACGGGCAAGTCAAGTTTTTGATTCGCTTTGGTGATATAGAGCAAACATTGCTCTGCATCGTCCGGGCGAATTGCTTGCGCCGCTTTGGATTCCAAGAGCAATTCGTCGCGTTCATCCCAGCATTTGAAATCAACGCGGCGTTTGGTCACAATGATACCGGCATACACAATCGGAATCTCAACTTCGCGCGCGCACTGGACGCCGAACTGGGGCAAGGCGAGTTCGAGTGCGCGTTGATAATCCACTTCCATACAGTGCAAACCCAGTTGCTTTTGCACATCAATACACACGCCAATCACCTTGTACGACAGCGGTTCAAATTGATGCTTGGATGGTTGCGGCATGGCATGCAAATCCTTTCGCGGTTTTCACACGCTTTCGCGAGTTTCGCGATCCAACGTCTTACTCGAATCTCCACTTGCCTTGTGCTTTGAGCGCGTCTTGCAATTCTTGCGCGATCAGAATTTGTTTGATCTCGTCCGGCGTGCGATGGCGCGGGTACGCGCGGTCGTCCTGCGCGACACGCAACAATACGCGCGCGGCAACCATCGCACACTCGTGCATATCGCGCTCGTTCACCTTGTCGAGCGTGTCCATCGGCGTGTGACCGAAACCACGACCCATCGCGCGGTCGCTCGGTTTGGCAAGCATCATCACGGCGGGCACGCCTTCCATGAAAAATGGAAAATGATCGGACGCGGTTTCGATTTTCTCGCGCAAGCGCAACGCATAGCGCGTGTCTTGCGCGACATTCTTCAAAAATGTTTCCACATCGTCCAGCCCGCTAAAGGTAAACCCTTTCGGTCCGTCGCCCACACCGCTATCGAGATTCATCATGAACGCGACGTTCTTCATCTCGTCGCGATGTTGCTTGACGTACTCGGTCGAGCCGAGCACGCCGAGTTCCTCGCACGCGAACGCGATAAAGCGAATCGTGCGTTTGAGTTGACCCGCGAGCGGCGCGAACAAGCGCGCGAGTTCGAGCACGAGGCACGTGCCGGTCGCATCGTCGTTCGCACCTTGCGAAATGTCGTGCCCGTCGTAATGCGCGCCGACGACGATCACCTCGTCCGTTGTTCCCGGCACCTCGCCAATGACGTGATACGCGGTCGTCGGACGCGATTCGTTCTGCGCGTCCAGCGTAACCACCGTTTCGCCTTTGCCGATCAATCGCTTGAGCGCCGACCCCGTTTCAAATGAGACGGCAATCGCCGGGATTTCGCCGAGACGTCCGGCGCGTAACGACCCGGTTTCCGGCAAACCGCCCGGCAAATGGCGCGCGTAGATGAAACCAACCGCGCCCGCGTCTACCGCCCAGCCGTACTTTTCGCGGCGATGCGGTGCGCGTCCATCTTCCGGATTCGCGCTCGAACACACGACGATTTTTCCGGCGAGCATCCCTTTTTTCGCGGCGTACTCCTTTTCCGTACCCATGCCCACGTCTACAATCGGCGCGGTGATGCCATTCGCCGGTGTCGAAGGCGAATACACCAGCGAGATCGCGTCGAATGTGCGCGCGGTGGGTGAGGTGACACACAACGCGCACGTACCGCGCCACCAACCCAGGTAGTCGAACGGTTCGAGGCAGACACGTTTCAAACCGTACTGATGAAATTTTTCCTGAATGAAATCGCGCGCTTGCGCTTCACTCGGCGAGCCGGCAAAGCGGCTACCAAAATCGCACAGCGTTTCCAGGTTGGCATAGAGGTCGCGACTCGTCCAGGCATTGGCGATGAGTTGTTTGTCGAAGGTACTAATGTCCATGAGTTCTCCGGAAATGTAAAGGGTAGAGGGTAATTGGTAATTACTATTTACCAATTACCAACTACCTGATGCACAGAATCGCGCAACCACATCCCACAACACACGCGCACCGAATTCGAGATTCGCCACGCTGACACGCTCGTTGTGGTTGTGCGCGAGACCGGTCATATCGGGACCTTCGTAGCGCATCGGCACAAAGCCGAGCACCTTGGTTCCCAGTGTCGTCAGACTCTTCGCGTCCGTACCACCGGTGATGAGACCTGGGACAAGCGTCGCGCCTGGTTCGTGTTCTTCGACGACGCGACGAATCGTCTCAAACAGTGGCGAGTCTGGATCGGATTCGAGCGCGGGCGAGAACGGCGTGAATTCGAGTTCGATGTCGTTGCCAAGCACCGCGCGCAATTCCTGTTCGAGCGATTCGGGCGTCGTGCTGGGCAAAACGCGACAATCCACCTGGCATTCTGCTTCCCCGGGAATCACATTGATTTTCGACCCGGCTTTGAGAATCGTCGGTACGGCGGTGTTGTGGAGCGCGGCATTCAAGCGGCGCTTTTGCGTTTCGGGCAACGGCAATGCCGCGAGCGATTGCGCGTTCGTCCGCTCGTCAAGCAAGCCGAGCAAATTGGCGCGCGTCGCGCCATCCACGCCGCGCGCCATCGCTTCGATGTGACCGCGCGCAGATTTGCATACACGCAACGGCAACGGCGTTTCGATCAGTTTCGTGAGTGCGCGCGCCAAGTACAAAATCGAATGGTCTTGGTGCGGTTGCGAGGCGTGACCCGGTTTGCCACGCGTGCGAATCGTAAAACGCGCGGAACCTTTTTCGGCAGTCGAGCAAACGTAAAACACCTTGTCGTCGAGCACGATACTCGTCGGTCCGCCTTCGTTGATCGCGTACTCGGCGCGAATCAAATCCGGATGATGCGCCGCCATCCACCCCGCGCCCATCCGCCCGCCGACTTCTTCGTCGGCGTTCGCCATGAAAATCAAATCGCGTTTCAGCGGAATGCTGTTGCGCTTGGCGAGCAGGAACACCATCAATTCCATCGCGACCATTTGCTTCATGTCCGTCGCGCCGCGTCCCCACACAATCCCGTCCACCAAATCGCCGGAGAAGGGCGCGCGATGCCACTTGTCGGCTTCAGCGGTCACGACATCCACATGTCCCATCAAAAGCAGCGGCGGTAGTGAGCCATCGCCTTGCAATCGCGCGACGAGATTGCCGCGTCCCGGCGCAGACTCGAATACCTGGGATTCAACGCCATCGCGATTGAGCACACGCGCGATATGCTCAATGCACGGCGTCTCGTTGCCGGGTAGATTCGTCGTGTCAAAGCGGATCAGGTCTTGCAAGAGCGTGGTTGTTTCGTGAACGATGGTTTGCCAATTCATAGTTTCTCCATTTTTAATTCAAGTAAACAAGTAGACAAGTAAAACAGGTAGACAAGTCGTCTCCTGTCTACCTGTTTACCGGTCTCCCTATCTATGTGTCATTCTACATGATGCGGATCGAGCGCGTCGCGCAGTCCATCGCCGATGTAGTTGAGCGAGAGCACGGTGAACAAAATCGCGAGACCAGGAAAGATGGCAGTCCAGGGTGCGTAGGTCATTTGTGCTTGCGCGTTCTTGAGCATGTTGCCCCAGGTCGCGGTCGGCGGTTGCACGCCAAAGCCGAGAAAACTGAGCGTGGATTCAGTGATGATCGCCGCGCCAACGCGCAGCGTCGCGGCGACGATGATCGGACTGGCGGCGTTGGGCAAGATGTGGCGCAGGATGATGCGAAAGTTGCGCGCGCCGGACATTTTCGCCGCCTCGACGAACTCTTTCGCCTTGAGCGACAGGAACTGCCCGCGCACCAAGCGCGCGACGGGGGGCCACACGAGAATGCCGATGATAATGATGATCGGCATGGGTCCGCCGCTGATAGCGGGGTTGTTCGTACTGCGAAGCAGTTGCGCGAAAATCAACAGCAGGAACAATTGCGGAATCGAAAGCATAAAATCGGTGAAGCGCATCAAAACATTATCAATATTCCCGCCGTAAAATCCCGCGATGGATCCAATCAGCGTTCCAATTGTAATCGCGATCAACATCGTCGCAACGCCGATCAGAATCGAAATGCGCCCACCATCCCACAGACGAATGAACATATCGCGACCCAACTCGTCGGTGCCAAAGATGTGTTCGGCGGTCGGCGCTTCGCGCATGACGTCAAGATGCGTTTTGCCGGGATCGTAGTTGGTGAGGAACGGAACGACAATGCACAGCACAACGAAGGTCGCGATGACGATCAGCCCGGCGAGCGCGGGCTTGTGCTTACGAAAACGCCGCCAGATCAGCGCGCGCATGGATTCTTGCGGGCGCATGCGCGAGGACCAGTCTAAACTGATGGCGGTTGAGGAGAATTGGGCTTGAGTCATATTTAATCAAACCGGATCCGCGGATCGAGAAAACCGTACACAATGTCGGTGATAAGACCGAACGCCACAATCAGCGTAGCGCTCATCATCAGAATGCCCATCATCACCGCGTAATCGCCGCGCTCGATGCCCTGGGCGAAAAAGAGTCGCCCCATGCCGGGCCACGCAAAGATCGTTTCGGTGATCACCGCGCCGGCAAACAAGCCAGGAATTTCGAGACCGATGATGGTAATGAGCGGCAGAACAGAATTTTTGAGCGCGTGTCGCAGTAGCACGCCGCGTTCGCGCAGACCTTTCGCAAACGCAGTGCGGATGTAATCCTGGTGCAAAACGTCCAACATTCCCGCGCGCATGTAGCGAATATGCGTACCGAGCGAAAAAAAGGTCAACACACTCGCGGGCAGAATCAAATGCGTAATGCGGTCTTCGAATGAAAAATCCGCGCCAATCGTGTACATGCCGCCGCCCGGCAACAGCGGTCCTCCATTCGGATGTTTCAACGTCGCGTTAAACACAATAATGAGAATAAGTCCAAGCCAAAACACGGGCATGGACTGACCGAGGAAGGCAATCGTCGTCGCGAGATGATCGAACCAAGAGTACTGCCGCGTTGCCGAGACGATGCCAATGGGAATCGAAATCAACAAGGCGAAGAAAAATGCGGTCAGCGAGAGGTATAGCGTGTTCGGGAGTCGCTCCATGATCTCGGTGAGCGCGGGACGGCGCGTGACGAGCGAAATACCCCAGTCGCCGCGCAAGACGGACCAGAGCCAGTTCAAGTAGCGTTCGTGAATCGGCGCATCCAAGCCGAGTTCTTTTTTCAAGCGTTCGAGATCTTCGGGCGTGATATTGGGATTGTTTTCGTACGCGGCAAGTGGACCGCCGGGGATCAGATTCATCAATGTGAAAACGACGAAACTGATCACGAGTAAAAGCGGTAACGCTTGGATGATGCGGCGAATGATATATTGAGTCATCGTTAGATAGTTGGGTGGTTGGATAGTTGGATAGTTGGATAGTCACATCGTAGGTGATGCAACTATCCAACTTTTGAACTATCGAACTATCGAACTATTTGAGCGACCAGAGATCTGCATTCCAGCCGTTGTTGTCCCACGCGTTCGGGACCCAGCCGAGCAAGCGATCGCGGTACGAATCCATGTCGAGGCGTTGGTACAGGTAGATCATGTTCGTCGTTTCCTGACCAATCTTGGCGACCTGGCAGTACAGATCGCGACGCTTGTTGATGTCGGGTTCCGCGCCGGCTTTGTCGAGCAAGGAATCCACCTGGGGATCATTAAAGCGGGTATAGTTCACGCCGCCCTTGTTCGTTTCGCTGGGAATGTTCTTCGAGTAGAACAGGTTCAGCATCTGACCGTGCGGGTCAATGCTGGCATTCGTCGTGTACATGATGATATCAAAGTTGCCGTGACGACGCGGCGAACCGCCATCCCACGAACCGATCACCACCGACGATGGCGCGTTCTCGATGTACAACTCAACGCCAATTGCCTTCATATCTTCGACGACGAGCACCTGGGAGTCTTCGCGCAGTTTGTTGCCAGAGGTCGTCGAGTATTTCAAGCGCAAGCGGGTGCCATCGGGCGCGGTCTTGGAACCTTTTGCCACGCGAATACCGTCAGAACCGGGAACCCAGCCCGCTTCGTCCAAGAGTTTCTTGGCTTGGGCGACATCGTACCCGCGCGGTTTGAAATCGGCGCATTGGAAAAAGCCCGCGTTGATTTCGTTCGTGCCGGGTTTCGCTTTGCCAAAGAGCAATTTGTCAATGATGCGTTGTTTGTTGATGCCGTACTCGATGGCTTGGCGAACTTTGACATCGCTCAGGATCGGGTGCGGTTTTTTGGGATCGGAGGGGTCCTTGTTCTCCGCCATATTCAGGAACAAGCGCTCGCCACCGATCTGCAGTGGATCGGAAATTTTGACGCCAGTCATTTTTTCGAGTAGTGGGAAATCGGCTTCGGTGTTGTTCCACATAATATCCACTTCGCCGCTGGAGAGCAATTGCATCGCGACTTCGGACGAGGGAACGATGCGAATGACGACTTGATCGAGATACGGTTTGTCTTTTTCGCGATAATTCGGATTGCGCGACAAGACGATGTGCGAATCCGCGACCCACTCGTCAAGCTTGAACGGACCGGTGCCGATGGGCTTGCGATTGAATTCCCATTTTGTCATATCCTTGGGATCGCCGGTCGCGTGCTTGGGAAGCAAATCGTTGCCAAAGAGTGTGAGATACGGAGCGTAGAAATTCTTGAACCGGATGACAATGGTATTGGGATCGGGGCAATCCACCTTGTCCACATCCTGGTAACCGGTCGTCGAAACGACGCCAACGCCCGGGGTCATCCATGCTTGCAATGTGAATTGAAAATCTGCGCAAGTGACCGGTTTACCATCCGAATACACCAAACCTTCTTTGAGTTTCCACGTCACGGTTTTACCGTCCGCGCTCACACCGCCGTTTTGAACGGTTGGAATTTCTTTCGCCAGCGCCGGAACGCGTTTGCCGTCGGGTTCGACCTTGGACAAGCCCTCTTGCAGAAAGACGAGGACTTCGTCCATCACGGTTTGCGTACCAAGCAACGTGTTAAGCGTAATCGGCGATTGCCAGACTGCCATCGTCACTTTGCCGCCGCGTTTGGGCGCGGGTGCGGCAGGGGTCGGCACAGTCGTTGGGGCGGGGGGCTTGGTCGCTTCGGGTGCTTTGGTCGCGGCAGGCGCAGTTGTTGCGGCGGGGGCTTTGGTCGGTTCAGCCGCGGCGGGCGCTTTGGTCGGCGCGGGAACTGCGGTCGCCGGGACCGCGGTAGGCGTCGGCGCGGCGCACGCGACCAGAATGAATGCCAACAGCGCAATAATCCCTAGCATCTGAAATTTCGAACGCATCTTACTTCTCCTCCAAAAGTTTCGAATTTGTGGGAATCGTCGAGCGGTGCCAGGCTCATAGATGCGATTAGCGGGGAGAATCACCTCCTTCCTTGGGGGCGATGTTTGGCGCGATTATAAACGCAAGCAGAACGATTGTCAATGCGTGTGACGAGATTGTTACGACGGCAGACCTGAAGAGGGGTGCTTCGCGGAAACCCATCGGACCTCCGCAAGATTATCTCTACAAATCGAGCAAACCGTCAATCAACTTAACCACGAGACGTTTGCTTTCGAGGTTGATTTCGCGAATGAACTCGGGCACGGCGGGGATGAGAATTTCGCGCGCGCCATCGTGTACGACGTACACATCGTGCGCGGGCGTGTCGAGAATATCCACCACCTCGCCGAGGTCTTGCCCTTGAACTGTGACGACGCGCATTCCAATCGTTTGATAGAGGTAAACTTGATTCGGCTTGAGCGGAACGGCATTTTCGCGCGTCACGTAGATGTACTGCTCGCGCAATTTTTCCGCGTCCGCTTCCGAATCCACACCGACTAGCTTGAGGAGAATAAACTTGCCGTGCTGATGCGCGCGCTCGACCTGAAAAGATTTCGCGTCGTCCCCGAGGAAAACCTCGCGGAGCGACGCGAAACGATCCGGAAAATCGGATAGCACTTCAATTTTCAATTCGCCGCGATAGCTCCACGGTTTGAGCACGCGACCGATGGTGAGCAAAAGCGGCGCGTCGGTCATGCTTCGCCGGCGCGCGTGATGACATCGAGCATCACCCGCTTGCCCTCGCGCGCGGCGGCAACGCGCACGAGCGTGCGCATCGCGTTCGCAATGCGTCCACTCTTGCCGATCACGCGTCCCATATCGCCTTGCGCGACATAGAGTTCTAAAGCGATCGAACCGTTTTTTTCGTTCATCCGCACATCCACTTGGTCCGGATGCTCGACGAGCGTTTTCGCGATGAACGCGACGAGTACTTGAAGGTTCATAGTTTAGTTGAATAGTGCGATAGTGCGTTAGTACGTTAGTGCGATAGTGGGTGCTCTGAGAATCAACTATCGCACTACTGAACTATTGCACTATTGCACTAACTCTTGGCTTCGGCTTTTACGGCGGCGCGCGGTTTGCGTGCGGTGCGCGTCTTGACGTACTTGTCGCTAATGTTCGCATGCTTGAGCAACACGCCCACCGCGTCGGTGGGGCGCGCGCCCACGCCGAGCCAGTACTTGGCGCGTGCTTCGTTCAACTGAATCGTCGGCGGCTGCGAACGCGGGTCGTAATGACCGATGCTTTCGACAATGCGACCATCGCGCTTGCTGCGCTCTTCGGCGATGACCACGCGGTAGGTCGGCTGTTTCTTCGCGCCATAGCGCGAAAGACGAATTTTGACGGACATGGTTCTCCTTCAATTCCCCAAGTTCCTTTAGTTCCCTTATTTCCCTCCATTCCCTACGAAAGGAAATGAAGGAAATAAGGGAAATAAGGGAACCCGAGAGAGTGTAGTTAGATTCCTAGACCCGGAAATCCCGGGAACATGCCGCGCGTTTTGCCACTCTTGAGTTGTTGCATCATGCGCTGCATTTGTTTGAATTGACTCATTAACTGATTGACTTCTTGCACGGACGTGCCACTGCCCGTCGCGATGCGTTTGCGCCGCGAGCCGTTCAAGATGTCGGGGTGTTGGCGCTCTTGGCGCGTCATCGAGTTGATGATCGCTTCGATGCGCTTCATCTGCGTGTCGGTCACTTCGGCGGGCAAGTCCTTCGTGACCTGGTTCAACCCAGGAACCATTCCCAGCAATTGCGAGATCGGTCCCATTTTTTTGATCTGCTGAAGTTGCGACAAGAAATCCTCAAAGTTGAATTCCGCCTTGAGTAATTTCTCCGCCGCCTGACGCGCTTGATCTTGATCGAGATTCTCTTGCGCTTTTTCGATGAGCGTGAGGACGTCGCCCATACCGAGAATCCGCGATGCGAGCCGATCAGGAAAGAACTGTTCGAGCGCGTCAGTCTTTTCGCCGACGCCCAGGTACTTGATCGGCACGCCCGTGACCGAACGAACCGAAAGCGCCGCACCGCCGCGCGCATCGCCGTCAACCTTGGTGAGGATTAACCCGGTCAACCCGACGCGCTTGTTGAATTCATCTGCGACGCGCACTGCTTCCTGTCCGGTCATCGCATCCACCACAAGCAACACTTCTTGCGGCTTGGTCTTGTTTTTGACCTCTTCGAGTTCGTGCATCAACTCGTCGTCAATGTGCAAGCGCCCCGCGGTGTCGAGCAGGACGACGCTGTACGCGCCATCGTTCGCGTGCTTGACCGCGTTCGCGCAGATCATCGGAGGTGGAACCGTATTCGGTTCCGCATGTACGGGAATATCTAATTGTTTGCCGAGCGTTTGCAGTTGCTGAATCGCGGCGGGGCGTCGCGTGTCTGCTGCGACGAGGAGCGGTTTTTGCTGATGCTTTCGCAAATGCAACGCGAGCTTCGCCGCCATCGTCGTCTTGCCAGCGCCTTGCAAACCGATGAGCATGACCACGTGCGGCGGCTGACCCGATAGGTCAATCTTTGCCGGTTCGCCGAGCGTCTTGACGAGTTCTTCGTTGACAATCTTGACGACCATCTGCGCGGGCGAAAGTGATTGCATCACCTCGACGCCGACCGCGCGTTCGCGCACGCGTGTCAAAAAGTCTTTGACGACTTTGAAATTGACATCCGCTTCGAGCAACGCGAGACGCACTTCGCGCAACGCGGCGTCCACGTCCGCTTCAGATAGTTTTCCCTTGCCGCTCAGTTTTTTGAAAACGGCGTTGAGTTTCTCGGTTAGGTTATCGAACACAGTGCGCTATTTTAGCGGAGATTGGCGATTTGGTCAAACGTAACAAAAACCCGAAGGTTTTTGGAAACCCTTCGGGTCTAATGTTCAATCCGCGTAGAAATGTGGACGCAACTCATCACTCGAAACGTAACGACTCGCTTGACGCAGGATCGCCCGCAATGTACCCGTAGCAAGTTCCCGATGACGCGGAATCGTCAGTGTTTGTTTTTCGCCGGTCGCGATCATCCGTCGCAACTTGTTCTCCCGACAGGCGCCGCAGATTAGGCATACACTGGCTCCATCTCGAAGGTAATCAGCAAAGGTAGATTAGGCGCCAATCCTAATTCACTCAAGTCTTCGCCTTCCAGATGAAGTTGAATTGCCTCGCGCAGATTTTGCACCGTTTCATCAAGAGTCTTGCCCTGCGTGATAACCGCCAAGTCCAAACATTCACCCACGTATCCTTGTGCATCACCGGGATAGATTACTGCTTGAATTGTGTTTCGCTACTCCCATTGACGACACCTATCTTTGCGTGTAAAATCCCCGCCATTAAACGATTGTCGGCAAAGACATACTTTTCTCTCCGCAAAGGAGCGCTATGCAGAATCATCTTCGTGTCGCGCGCGAATCGGTCTGGCTCGAAATGATCGGGATCGCGGTGTTTGCCGGGCTGGTCGCGTTAGCGGCTAACGCTCTGCGACTTGAACTAAACGGATTGCCACTCGTACTCGCGGGCATCGTGCTCGCGCTCGTCCCGGCTCTGCTGTGGCTGTCCGCATTTTATCGGCAGGACCGCATCGAGCCGGAGCCGCGTCAATACGTGATCGGCATATTTATTTTGGGCGCACTGCTCTACCAAGCCGTCGGTCAGCCGCTCACTCGCGAGGTTTTCCGCGCGCAAGACTGGGTCGGCGCAAATTGGTGGATTGCGTTGAGCGGTTCGATTTTGGTCGGCGGTTTGATCACCCAGTTTTTGTTATACGCCGCAGTGCGCTACACCGTTTTCTATTCGACCGAGTTCGATCAACGGATTGATGGCATCATCTATGGCGCGGCGGCAGGGCTGGGGTACGCGACGATGCAAAATATCCAGTACGTCGTGAACAACGGCGGCGTTGACCTGGGTGTCGGCGCGATTACCATCGCAGTCGAGGCGCTATCGCTCGCGAGTTTGGGCGGCGTATCCGGATATTTCCTCGGACGCGCCAAGTTCGACAAAATGGGCGCACGCTGGTTGCCGCTCGGATTGGCGCTCGCGGCGATTCTGAATGGCGTGATTGATTTGGTTTTACGCCAAGTCCCATTCATCGGCGGCGACTTGAACATCAATCCGTGGTACGGTCTGCTTGCCGGGGTGCTCATCGCGGGCAGCACTTTTTTTGTCTTGTTTCGATTGATGAGCCGACTGCGCGGCGCAACCGAGAACGCGTCGAATGCGTCCACCGCGCTCGCCGAAGAACCGGAATGGATCGTTTGGGTCGTCGTGATCGTCGGCTTGGCGGCGGCATGGTTCGTGCGCGGCAACGTGCTTGACCAGGTTCGCACCACAAGCGTCGGTCAGGTCAGCGTGAGTTATCCGGCGTCCTGGTCGCGCGCGAGTGCAACCGGCGCGCTGTTCGCGGCAGAGGATCGCACGCACGGCGGCGTCTTTGGCGCGCGCATCAGCGTGCATCAAATCCCGCGCGCAGATTTATTTCCGGCGACTGGCGGACTGGCGGACGCCGCGATGAATTGGTCACTGGCGCGCGGTAAAGAATTGATCGCGTATCGCTTGCTCGAAATGAACGAGGTGAAATGGCAAGGGCGCGACGCAGTACGCGTGGACTATGCGTTTTTGCTCGATTCGCCGCAAGGTTCCGCATCGGGTACGCTACCCGCGCTGATGCGCGCGACAGATGTATTGGTCGTCAGCGGCGACCAGATTTTCGCGTTGACCTTTGCCGCCGAGCGTAACGAATTCGATCAGCTCGCCGATTGGCGCGAGCGAATTATCGCGACTTGGCGCGTGCCGTAGGGCAAATTGGAAATTTGGAGGAGCAAAATGAAACAATATACTCTGCGCGTGGCGTTGTTGGCAATTGCGTTCGTTCTGCTCGCGAGTTTGACACTCGAGTTGCCGACCGCGCACGCCAAAGACCCCGCGCCCGCGCAAATCGAAAACGCGATGCTGGCAGTCGTCAAAATCTGGATCCTGGGTCCGGATGGCAAAGCGTTCGGTGGTTGTTCCGGCACCGTCATTGATCCAGCCGGGTACATCCTAACCAACTTTCATTGCGTCGGGTACACGAATCTGTACGGCAAAGATGATTCCGGCTTTAACTTGAAACATGGCGATCTGTACCATTCCCAGGGTTGGCTCGTGGTCGGTCCGACCAAGGATCCGAAAAAAGCGCCCGTGCCAACCTACATGGCAAAGTACATCACCGGCGATCCCAAGTTGGATGTCGCGGTCGTCAAGATTTTTCGAATGTACAACGAGGGCGAGAAATTACCCGGCGCGTTACCCTTGACCGTCATCAAGCGCGTGGATTCGGACAATGCCAAGATTGGTGAATTTATCGCGACCGTTGGATACCCAGGTGTCGGTGGCAATCTCATTTCCTATCTGCCGGGACAAATTTCCGGCTTTGACGATCAGGACAACGATGGGAATTTGGATTCCTTCAAAACGAACGCGGAGATTGCGCCGGGAAATAGCGGCGGACTGGGTATGAATGGGAACGGGGAACAGATCGGCATTTCGACCTGGGGTAAGGTCTCTGGCGTCAGCAAGATTGACCGCTTCAAGATGATCAACATTGCCGAGCCGTTGATCAAAAAAGCGAAACAACTGGGCGACTCGACGACGAGTAGCGGGCTGGGCACTGCCGGAACATCTCCGACTACGAATACGGGCAATCCAACGTTTGGCAAACTGGCATTCTCAACCGCGTGCAAGGACGCGCCGATTAGCAATCCGGGTGCGACCTTTCCGGCAGGCACAAAAATGATCGCCGCCTTGTTCCCGCACAGTGGAATGCGAACCGGGACAGACTGGGGATCGGTGTGGTTCGTAGATGACAAAGCGGTCGCCGGCGCGGAGACGGGGCGAAGTTGGAAGGACGCGGCAGACGGCACTTTTTGCAACACGCTCGCGAACCAAGGCGAGGCGCTCCCGAATGGCAAATACCGATTCGCGCTCTATCTTCAAGGGCGTCCCACCACCGAAGCCGAGTTTATGATCGGGACAAGCACCACTCCTCCGTCGCCCCAACCGCCTGCGCCGCAGCCATCGCGTGGCGTCGCGCTGTCCGGTCAAATCGTGGATGCCGACACTCAGCGCGGCATTTCGGGCGCGGTCATTCTGGTGCTCGATCCGGATGTGAGCGTCGAGGATTTCGATGACGCCGAAGATATTGAGCCACTCATCATCGCCTCGGGCATCGCCGATTCAGCCGGCAAATTCCTGACCGCGCCCGGGTTGGAACGCGGAATCACGTATACACTACTCGTTGGACAGAAAGCGTACCAACGCCGCGAATTGGAATTGGATTTAACCGATGACGACCCAGATGTGACGAAACTCAAACCGATCGCGTTGAAGAAAAAGTAGCGCGATGAAACAAGAGACCCCAAGGGTTTTGCGAAACCCTTGGGGTCTTGTTCACTCGGACAACACTTGCTCCAGCACGCGCGCGTGGACTTCTAACGCGCGCGCGTCATACAATACGTAATTCACACGCGCAATTTCCGGATGTTCGCTGAGATAATCTACGATCACGCGAAACGCAATGTGCGCGGCATCCTCCATCGGATAGCCGTACACGCCGGTCGAAATCGCTGGGAACGCAATGGACGCGCAATTGTTTTGCGACGCGAGTTCGAGGCATGTGCGATACGCGCTCGCGAGCAATACCGGTTCGCCGTGCTTGCCATCGCGATACACCGGACCGACCGCGTGAATAACATGCCGCGCGCGCAATTGATAACCACGCGTGATTTTCGCGCTTCCCGTTTCGCACCCGTCCAACGTGCGACACTCTTCGAGCAATTGCGGTCCCGCTGCACGATGAATCGCACCGTCCACACCGCCACCGCCGAGCAGTGACGAGTTCGCCGCGTTCACTAGCGCGTCCACATCCTGTTGCGTAATGTCACCCTGAACAAGTTCAAGCGTTGATTCGCCGATTTCAACTTTCATTTTTCCTCCAGAACATTTCTTCTTGCCGCAAAGCTGGCTAGCGAATATTCCGTGTTGGGATTCTGGTCAACGCGCCTCAACCACATCTGTTTGGAGATATCGAGAGTGCACGGACCATAAGTGTAGATGCTGATTCGCCGTTTCTCTCCCACGCGTCGAAGTTGGCGCAACACTTGTTTCAACAGACTACCTTTGAAAGGTGTGAATAAAAAAAAGTGGGTCCCATCGGAGAAATCGGCAGTCCGCGCATCTCCCTTGATGAATTCGACGCGAGACAAATTTAGCTCGTGGGCGCACTTTTGCGCGTACTCGCAATAGCCGGGTTCAAGCTCGATCCCCTTGGCTCTCACGCCGGTCAACAGATGAACCAGGATGCAGACCTGCCCCAGTCCCGAACCGAGGTCATAGAACACCGCGTCCGGCGTGATCGTCATTTTCCCGGCAAGTTCCAAAATGATGTGCGCAGGAGTGGGCTGATAGAACACCATCTCCGGCTCGCGCGGCTGTGTCTCTTGTGGAGACACATTCAGCCGAAGCAAGCCACCCACCAGCACGTCGAGTGCATCATACTTGCCAAAGCCGTCCTGATCTCCACCATATTTATCGAGTTCGCGTTTCAACTTTTCGCCGGTAAGCGAACCTGACTTGATTCGAGCGCGCAGTTTCCGGAAGAGCCGCGCGTTGGTTTCTTCCAAACGATTTCTGAGCCGCTCGGCGCGTTCCTTCAATTGTATCGAATTTTTTGCGGGGCTGTCCGCGTGCGCGCTTTGAATTCGACCGAGAATGTGAAATTCGAGGCGGTCTATCGCTTCCACCCTGCCGAGAAAATTCGCTATGTCGAAAAGGGTGCGGTCCTTCTCAATCGCATCAATGTCCAATTGTATTTCGTGCCAGGGTGAAACATCCAAGACCATGCGGACCACGCGCGTTTTACTTCCTTTACCACACGTTGCGGATGCTTTAGCCGTTTGCTTGTCTGCCGGTGTACTTCTCCTCAATTTCCTGCACCTGCTCCACACACTGCACATCTACCGGGTCAGTTCCCATTGGCGTGGCGAACCACGCGTCGAGAATTTCTTGCGCGACGATTTCCGACGTAGCGCGCAAACTCAAACACAATACATTTGCGCGATTCCACATGCGCGCGCCCTTGGCGGTTTCCGCGTCGTGCGCGAGCGCGGCGCGAATACCCGGCACCTTGTTCGCGGCAATCGAAACGCCCGTCCCAGTCCAGCAAAACAGAATGCCCTCGTCCGCGTCGGCGCGCGCGACGGCTTCCGCCACCGCTTGCGCAACTAGAGTCCAGGTTGCTTTTTCCTCGCGCAAGGGTCCGAACAATTCGACCGCGTGACCGCGCGCGCGAATATTCTCGATCACGCGATCCGTCAAGTGCATCCGCTCATCCGAACCAATCGCGATCTTCATCCTCGCTCCGAACAAGTAGGACAAATTGGAAATTTGTCTCCCATCCCATGCGCGAACCTGGCAAGTTGGAAATTTGCCTCATCCATTACGCGCGATTTTTTTCTTCGTTCGCATTTTACCGCGAATCGCGCGAAACGTAAACCCTAATTCTATTTTTACGAATTTTGCGCGTGTCTTTATAATTTTGGCTTGACACGCTGGGAGCGCGGTGATACACTGCCGCCATGTTGGATTTGACCATCGCCAAACAAGTTCTCGCCGCGAATCCGCTCGCGTTCGTCATCGTCAAAGAGGGCGCGATTCTGCGCGTGGGCACGCGCGACGGCATCGGCGAACTCATCGAAGCGACGGACGCGCTCGGCGAGCACACGCGCAACGCCGCGCTCGCGGACAAGGTTGCCGGCAAGGCGCTCGCGATGGTCGCGCGCACCGCCGGAATTCGCGCGGTCTACGCGGCGTTGATGAGCCAAGCCGCGTGCGACGCATTCGCGCGCGACCAGATCGCGTTCGAGTACGCGCAACGCGTGCCGCTCATCCTCAACAAACGCAACGACGGACCGTGCCCGATGGAACAACTGACCCAGCCGATTGACGAGCCGCGCGCGGCAATGCGCGCGTTGCGCGAATTTGTGCGCGCACGTCAATCCGCGCGCATCGTCAAATAGATTTACGCGGCGTGGCGGGGTTGCCATTTGTCCCGTTTACGGCTATAATACGCGCGCGACAGTTCAGAATTCAAAATATGATTGTCGAAAATTGGTGTGCGGGAGAAAAACATGGTTCCGAGTCGAGGACCCGTTAGTCCTCAGGAGGGAAATGCCAACAAGCAAGGCGTAACCGCTGAGAACACCGGCATGAAGATGAGTGAACTCTCAGACCTGGATCTGGGATTCAAGCGACTCAAGTACGGCGACATCGTCGCCGGCACGGTCGTGCGCGTCGGTCCGCGCGAAATCTTGGTTGACATTGGCGCGAAATCGGAAGGCGTGGTAGACCACGCCGAGTTGGAAAAGATGAGCGGCGAGGCGATCAAGAAAATCCAAGTGGGCGACAAAATTCTCGCATTCGTCGTCAAATCGGAAAACCGCGAGGGCGCGGTCGTGCTCTCGCTGGTGCGCGCACAACTCGAACGCGATTGGTTGGACGCAGAGCAACTATTAAAGTCCGAACAAATCTTCGAAGCCCAAGTTGCCGGGTTTAACAAAGGCGGTTTGATCGTGCGCGTCGGCAAAGTGCGCGGCTTTGTGCCCGCGACGCAACTCGAAAGCATCGCGCGCAAAAAAGCCGAATCGCCCGAAGACGCCGCGGTGACCGAAGCCGACCTGAGCGCGCTCGTCGGCAAAAAGATCAAGCTCAAAGTCATCGAGCTGGATCGCGAGCGCAATCGGCTGATCTTGTCCGAACGCGCGGCGATGCGTGATCTACGCAAGACTGCGAAAGAACAAGTGTTGGGTGAACTCAAAGAAGGCGATGTCCGCACCGGCACCGTCACGAGCGTCGCCGATTTCGGCGTGTTCGTGGACTTGGGCGGAGTGGACGGCATGATTCACCTGTCCGAACTCTCGTGGACAAAGATCGGGCATCCGCAAGACCTGATCAAAGTCGGTGACAAGATTCAAGTCCAGGTGTTGAGCGTGGATCGCGATCGCGAACGCATCGCGCTGAGTTTGAAACGGCTCGCGCCGGAACCCTGGTCAACCGTCGAACAGCGCTACCAAGTGGGACAATTGGTCAACGGCACGATCACCAAACTTGCGTCCTTTGGCGCGTTCGCGCGGCTCGACGACAACATTGAAGGGCTGATTCATATTTCGGAGCTGGCAGACCGCCGAATCCAGCATCCGAAAGAGGTGGTCAAAGAAGGCGACACCTTGACGCTCCGGGTCGTGCGGATTGACGCCGCGCGCCGCCGTTTGGGTCTCTCGCTGAAAAAGGTCGCCGACAGCGAATACTCGAGCGATGTCACCGAACTGGACACGCCGGAAGAGGAATGGCCCGACACTGGAACCAACGACGCTCCTGAAGCGTAGATTCTTTAGAGACACTGGCGTCCCTGCAATCAAGGGACGCTTTTTGTACAGCGCGGGGCGTCACAAGCCACGCCTCCGAACTTGACTCCGCTGGCTTGCTTAATGAGGTGAAAGATGATGTCCGACAAATTGGACAAGTTTACCAAGCGCGCGCGACGCGTACTGACGTACGCGCAGGAAGAAGCCGCTCGCCTGAGCCATAATTACATCGGCACTGAACACATCCTGCTCGGGTTGATTCGAGAAGAAGAAGGACTCGCCGCCAAAGTGTTGCGCGACCTGGGAGTAGACCAGGCGCGCGTGCGCCGCGTGGTCGAAGATATTGTCGGACGCGGGCAAGCGCCGGCGGGCACGCGCCTTTCGCTCACGCCGCGCACCAAGCGCGTGATCGAACTCGCGGTGGACGAAGCGCGCCGCATGGGACATCACTACATCGGCACCGAGCACTTGCTCCTGGGTCTCGTGCGCGAAGGCGATGGCATCGCGGTGAACGTGCTGAAGAGTTTGAACGTCAGTCCCGACAAGGTGCGCGCCCAATTGCAACGCGCGGTGATGGAACAAGCCCCCGCGGGACAAACCCCCGAAAAGAAACGCGGCGATTCCAAAACGCCTCTGCTTGACCAACTGGCGACCGACCTAACCGCGCAAGCGGAAGAAGGCAAACTCGATCCGGTGATCGGTCGCCAAAAAGAAATCGAACGCGTGATTCAAATACTTTCACGACGTACCAAAAATAATCCCGCGTTGATCGGCGAGCCAGGCGTCGGCAAGACCGCGATCGTCGAAGGTCTCGCGCAAAAAATAATTCAAGGCGATGTCCCAGGTCCACTCCTCAACAAACGCGTCGTGCAACTCGATGTTGGGTCGCTCGTCGCGGGCACAATTTATCGTGGACAGTTCGAAGAACGCATGAAGCGCGTGATTGACGAATTGAAAGGCAGCAAAACGATTCTCTTCATTGACGAACTGCACATGGTCGTCGGCGCGGGTGCGGCAGGCAGCGCGGTTGACGCGGCGAACATTTTGAAACCAGCCTTGTCGCGCGGCGAACTGCAAGTCGTGGGCGCGACGACGATGGAAGAATATCGCAAGCACATCGAAAGCGATGCCGCGCTCGAACGGCGTTTCCAACCGGTCAAGGTGGACGAGCCGAGCGTGGACGAAACGATTGAAATTTTGAAGGGCATCAAGGAACGCTACGAGGCGCACCACGCGCTCAAGATTACGGACGAGGCGTTGACCTCCGCCGCGAATCTCGCCGCGCGGTACGTCACCGAGCGATTCTTGCCCGATAAAGCGATTGATTTGATTGACGAAGCATCCTCGCGCGTGCGAATGTACAAAGTGCCCAAGCCGACCGAGTACGTGCAAATGGACACGCGTCTCAAGGAACTTGAAAAAGAAAAGAAAGACGCGGTCGCGCAAGAAAACTTTGATCGCGCCGCCGAATTGATGGGGCAGGAAACAGACCTGCGCGAACAGATTCAGCAGTTGAAAGTGAACTGGCTCGAAACGATGGCGGAGAAGCCGCCCCAGGTCACCGGCGAAGATGTCGCCGAAGTCGTCGCGATGTGGACGGGCGTGCCGGTCACGCGCATCGCCGGCGAAGAGAGTGCGCGCTTGCTCAAGATGGAAGAAGAATTGCACAAGCGCATCATCGGACAAGACGAGCCGATCAACAGCATCGCGAAAGCGGTGCGCCGCGCGCGCGCCGGGTTGAAAGATCCGAAACGCCCGATTGGTTCGTTCATCTTCCTGGGTCCGACTGGCGTTGGCAAAAGCGAACTCGCCAAGGCGCTCGCCGAATTCATGTTCGGCGACGAAAAGGCGCTGTTGCAACTCGATATGTCCGAGTTTATGGAACGCCACAATGTTTCGCGATTGGTCGGCGCGCCGCCGGGGTACATCGGCTACGAAGAAGGCGGTCAACTGACGGAAGCAGTCCGGCGTCGCCCGTACTCGGTCGTGTTGTTCGACGAAATCGAAAAGGCGCATCCCGAAGCGTTCAACATGCTTTTGCAAATTCTCGAAGACGGGCACCTTGCCGATGCGAAAGGTCGCAAGGTGGATTTCCGCAACACGATCTTGATCATGACCTCGAACATCGGCGCGGACTTGATTCAAAAAGATTCCGTGCTCGGGTTCGGCGGCAAACGCGATGAAGCCAAGACGGAAGAAGACGCGTATCAAAAGATGCGCGAGAAATTGATGGGCGAACTAAAACGCTTGTTCCGCCCGGAATTCTTGAATCGTCTCGACAACATCGTCGTGTTCCGCACGTTGAGCAAAGAAGACATTCTCAAAATCGTGGACGTGCAAATTCGTTTATTCAAGCCGCGCTTGGACGAACATCAACTCACGCTCGAAATCACCGACGCGGCGAAGGCGAAACTCGCCGAGGAAGGGTACGATCGCAACCTGGGTGCGCGCCCGTTGAAACGCGTGATCCAGCGCACGATTGAAGACCCGCTCTCCGAAGGCGTGCTCTCGCAAGAGTTCAAACCGGGCAGTGTGCTCATCGCCGATGTGATCGAAGGCGAAATCAAACTCTCGATCAAAGAGAGTCCGCACAATGGCACGGACGGCGGCATACCGATGCCGGAACCAGCGTTGATGCCCGCGTGAGAGCGGATTGAAACGGATAACCGGATATTAAGACGGATGTAAGAAGGACACGGTGATGAACCGTGTCCTTTGCATTTCCAGTGGTGTAAATTCAATTTCACCGCCGAACGCGCAGAGTTTTTTAGAATTTTCTCCGCGTTCTCTGCGGACTCTTCGGTAAAATCCCAGCCAACCCCACTTACTCTCAAAGCGCCTGATCTTTCTCAACGCACGCTTGCCAACATGCTCAAACGCCGGTATACTTTTGCCGATCAATGTTTCGCTGATCGGTAGGGGTAAAAATGATTCAACAAGTGATCATCACATCTGAAGCGCCGGTCTCCATTAAACCGTTGGTGGAATCGGCAATCCGCAATCAACTAAAAACGTTGGAGCACGGCAGCAACCGCACACGCGAACGACTCGCCGCGTTCGAGAAGCAATTTGGTATGCCGTCCGATGAATTCGAGCACAAGTTTCAGGCGCGCGAGCTGGACGAGGATTTGGAATTCATTGACTGGCTGGGTGAGATCAAAACGCTTCGGCTTTTGCAGGAACAACTCATTTTCAGCGCGCCGATGGCACGTTGATCCTACGTTAAGACGACGCGCCTCACTTTCCCCATTTGCCAAATGCGCCGCACCACAAACACATTGGCAATCTATCGAGCGCCTTCTCTGCAAGTCCTCCCGATTTGGCAACCGTGCTCCGCAAAATCGAATCCTTGATTGCGTAATTCGCCTCACAAACCGTGATACGAATTTCATTTGACGCCCACGGCATCTCGTTGTAAAATGCGCTCGTAGAACAAACGTTTGATGCGAGGTTGCGAATGCCCCCCAAATCCAAATCGCGCGTAAAATGGACATGCCAGCAGTGCGGTTTCACGTCGCCCAAATCGTACGGCAAGTGTCCCGATTGCGGAACCTGGGACAGCATGGTCGAGACCATCGAATCGGCGAAAGAGCAAAAGGCATCTTCGCTCGCGTCGTTGATGCCGCGCGGCGCACCACAAAAAATTACGGACGTCGCGGTCGAAGGATTTCAGCGCATCCCGATTCCGATGCCCGAACTCGCGCGCGTGCTCGGTGGCGGCATCGTACCTGGGTCGCTCGTGCTCATCGGCGGCGAGCCGGGGATCGGCAAAAGTACAATCTTGCTTCAAATGGCGGCAGTGCTCGCGCGGTCGGTAGGCATTGTGCTCTACATCTCCGGCGAAGAGTCGGTGCATCAAATCAAAATGCGCGCCGAGCGGCTGGGCATGCAACCCGACACGCTCTTTCTCCTCACCGAAACGAACCTCGACGACATTATCGCACACATCGAAAACCTCAAACCGAAACTCGTCGTCGTAGATTCGATTCAAACCGTCTACCTCGAAGAACTGACGAGCGCGGCGGGCAGCATTTCCCAGGTCCGCGAATCGGCGGCACGATTGACGCAAACCGCGAAAGCGACTGGCATTCCGATTTTCCTCGTCGGGCACGTCACCAAAGCCGGCGCGATAGCCGGACCGCGCGTCCTCGAACACATCGTGGACACGGTGTTGTATCTCGAAGGCGAACGCTTTCACGCGTACCGCCTGTTGCGCTCGGTGAAAAATCGTTTCGGCGCGACGAGCGAGGTCGGCGTGTTCGAGATGACCCAGGATGGGATGATCGAGGTGGAGAATCCATCGCAGGCGTTTCTCGCGGAACGCGCACCCGGCGCATCGGGCAGCGCGATCGCGGTGACGATGGAAGGCACGCGCCCGCTCCTCGTCGAGATTCAAGCATTGACCAACTCAACCGCGTTTGCGTATCCGCGCCGCACTGGCAACGGATTCGATATGGGGCGCTTGCTGTTGCTCACCGCGACATTGCAGCAACGCGTTGGATTGAAACTCGGCGCGCAAGATGTGTTCGTGAACGTCGTTGGTGGATTGAAAATCACCGAACCCGCCGCCGACCTCACCGTCGCGCTCGCGATTGCATCGTCGTTCCGTAATCAGCCGGTCGCGGAAGACCTGGTCATCATCGGCGAAGTCGGCTTGAGCGGCGAACTACGCACCGTCGCGCACGCGCAACGACGATTGACTGAAGCCGCGCGACTCGGGTTCAAACGCGCGCTCGTGCCGCAGCTGCTCACGAAAATCAAGGACAAGCCGGACGGCATTGAATTGCTGGGTGCGCGCACGCTCACGCAAGCAATGGAACTGGCGTTGATAAGGTGAGTCAAGTAAACAGTGAGACAGGGAGCCAAGTTTCCGCAACCCATTTCCCTGATTTCCTTATTGCCCTGTTTCCTTGTCTACCTGTTTACCCCCAAACTTTTCTGTTCCCATCTTGACCCGTACCCAATTGAGCGTATAATCTTGGCACAGGGTACGTTGACGTGCCCATCGGTGTTTGCCGATGGGTCTTTTTGTTACCACGATGCCAGATACAACCCCCATCACCATTCGCGAATTGATCTCGCTTGGACTGCCCGCCGAAACGCGCGTGATTGCCGGGCACGCCCAGCTAGATCGCCCGGTCACGTGGGTCGTCGTGACGCCGGCGAATGACAGCACGCTGCGTCTCGCCGCCGGCGATTTTGTATTCCTCGTGCCGCCTTATCCCGATGATTTAGCGCAACGACTCGCGCGTCTCGCCGATCTCCGCGTGGCGTGCATCGCCGTGTTGGGCGAGCCAACCGTCGCCATGCCCGTCGCGATTCCAGTCGTCGTGTTGCCGCATTCGGCGGACGTGCGCCGCATCGAGCGCATCGCGTTATCGTTGTTGATCGAACGCAGCGCCGGTCTCGAACAACGCGCCGCGCACTTGTATCAACGCCTCACCGTGTTGATCGCGGAAAATACCGGGCTGGACGCGATGGCGGCGCTCATTCGTGAGACGACCGGCAAGAGCGTGTTGATTCAAGACAAACGCCTCGCGACACTTGCCGCGTCGTTCGCGCCCGACCTCGACGCGCGCCGCGAGGACATTGCGACCTGGGCTGGCGCGATGAGCAATTTGCCGGAGGAATGGCGCGATCGCAAACGCGCCGCGCAAAATCAAGAGGTCGCCCAGCAATCACTTGCGCTCGATCACCTCGCGCGGCTCGTCGCGCCAATCGTCGTCATGGGCGTCGCGCGCGGATTCCTTTCGTTGATCGCGACCGAAGACGCGCTGACCCAGTTCGATCACGCGGCAGCCGAGCAAAGCGCGGCGGCGTGCGCGCTCGAAATGGCGAAAGCAAAAGCGGTGAGCGAAGCGGAAAAGCGCGTGCGCGGTTCGTTCATCGACGCGCTCCTCTCCGGCAGTCTCGCGCCGCCCGAAGCCGCGAGTTGGGCGCGGCGCAATCGCTACGACCCCGAAGGATTGCATACCGTCCTCGTCGCGGACTGGTTGAAGAAAGCGCATCCGTCGCATCGCCGACTCGAAACAATGGTGCGCGAAGTGACGAACCGGCACGAACATGGTGCGCTCGTGCAAATGCGCGAAAACGAGGTCGTCGTCCTGGCGCGGCTCGATGCGCGTCAAGGCGTCGAAAGCGCGCGGCGACTCGCGGCAAACATTCGCCGTCGCGCGAGCGCTGAGTTTCCGAACGATCCATTGGCGATGGGCATCGGTCGTGCGGCGGAAGCGTTGATCGGTCTGCGCGATTCGTACCGCGAGGCGCGGCAAGCGCAAACGATGGCGCGGCGTCTCGCCGAACCGAACGCGCTGTACTTTGGCGAACTCAACGTCTATCGTTTGTTGTTTCAACTCGAAGACAATCCCGAACTCGCGACGTTCGCGGATGAAGTGCTCGGCAAGTTGATCGAGTACGACCGCGAGCAAGGCACCGATTTGGTGCAAACGCTCGCCGCGTATTTCACGCACAAGGGCAATCTCAGCCAGACCGCGGAAGCATTATTCGTCCATCGCAATACCCTGCTCTATCGGATGGAACGCATCAAAGAAATTAGCGGACTCGATCTCGACAATCCGGAAACGCGGTTCAACATTCAACTCGCGCTCCGGGCGCATCGGTTATTGAGCGCGCGCGAGGAGTAACCGAAAAGCGTTTGTGCACTTTGCACAAACGCTTCATCCTCCCCTTTGGCACATTGCCCGTAGACGCTCATCCCGTCCCGCCGTATAATGTGACGCACAAAAGGAAAGTCATCCAAATGTTCGATACCAGTTTCGGTCTCTCGATTATTGTCGTCCTTATTTCGCTTGTTGGCTTGATTCTTAGCAACAGGCGCAACTTGGTTTGGGCGGCAATCGTCGAGAAACGCCCTCGACGCAGACGAGTGCGATAAACGCACAACGACTGAATGCCAACCGCCTGAACCACTCAGGCGGTTTTAATTTTACGTAGGACAAATTGGAAATTTGTCCCACGCGGTAGGAGATGAAATGATCCAGCCAACTCATAACGAAAAACGTTCGATGCCGCAATTCATCATCGCCGCATCCGACGACCAGCGTCCGGACGCGCGTACGATGGAATTTCCTGCGTCCACGCGTTCCCGCCCCAACGACGCCGACTCGACCACCTGGGTGTGCGAACGCTTGACCGAGTGCTACAACAACTAGTAGACAGGTAAACAAGTGTAAATTCAATCTCAACTCGCTTGTTTACCTGTCTTCTTGTTTACATCTTTTGGAGAGGAGTTCTGCATGGCAATTTTGACCGGCGCTCAAATCATTTGGGAATGTCTCGTGCGCGAAGGCGTCGAGGTTGTGTTCGGTTATCCCGGCGGTACGATTCTGCCGGCGTACGACGCGATGCTCGATTATCCGGTTCATCACGTCCTCACGCGCCACGAGCAAGGCGCCACGCACGCCGCGGATGGATACGCGCGCGCGTCGGGCAAGGTCGGCGTCGCGATCGCGACGAGCGGACCGGGCGCGACGAACATGGTCACCGGCATCGCGACGGCGATGCTTGATTCGGTGCCAATGGTGTGCATCACCGGGCAAGTCGGCTCGTCCGTCCTGGGGAGTGACGCGTTCCAAGAAGTGGATGTGACCGGCGTCACACTGCCAATCACCAAACACAACTATCTCGTCACCCACGTCGAAGACATCGCGCCCACGCTGCACGAAGCGTTCTACGTCGCGCGCGAAGGACGTCCCGGACCCGTGCTCGTGGACATTACCAAAGACGCGCAGAATGCCAAGACCGAATTCGTCTATCCGACCCAGGTTCATCTGCCCAAGCGCGCGACGAAACCGATTCCCGAAGCGCAACTCGCGCGCGCGGCAGACATGATCGCGCAAGCCAAGCGTCCGGTCATTCTTGCCGGTCACGGCATCCTCCTCAGCGGCGCGATGCGCCAACTCCGCGAATTCGCGGAGAGAACGCAAACGCCGGTCGCGTTGACCTTGCTCGGCATCGGCGTGTTCCCACGCGAGCATCCACTCTGCCTCGGCATGATGGGCATGCACGGCGAAGCATACGCGAATCGCGCGGTGCAAGCCGCCGATCTCTTGATCGCGGTTGGGATGCGTTTCGATGATCGCGTGACCGGCAATTTGAAAACGTACTCGCCACTCTCGAAAAAAATTCACATCGAGATTGATCCCTCCGAGGTCGCGAAAAATGTACACGTAGATTTACCGCTGATCGGCGACGCGGCGGGCGTGATGAACCAACTGATGCCGCTCATCCATCCCGAGCCGCATCACGATTGGCTCGAACAGATTGACGAATGGCGCGATGACACGCGCGCGCGCGATATTATCGCGCGGGACGGCGACGGCAAACTTTTGCCGCCCCAGGTGATTCGCGATTTGTGGAAGGCGACGAACGGCGATGCGATTGTCGTCAGCGATGTGGGACAGAATCAGATGTGGGAGGCGCAGTACTATCTTCACAGCGCGCCGCGCACGCTGATCACTTCCGGCGGCTTGGGCACGATGGGCTTTGCGTTGCCTGCCGCGATGGGCGTGAAATTCGCGCGACCGGATGCCGAAGTCTGGGTCGTCGCCGGCGACGGCGGTTTCCAAATGACGCAAGCCGAACTGCAAACGCTTCGGCAAGAAGGACTCAAGATCAACATCGCGATTTTGAACAATGGCTTTCTCGGCATGGTGCGCCAGTGGCAAGAATTTTTCTACAAACGCCGCTATGCCGCAACGCCGATCACCAGTCCTGACTTTGTGAAACTCGCCGAGGCGCACGGACACACCGGCATTCTGGTGACGAAACAAGAAGAGGTGATGCCGGCGATTCAAGCCGCGCGCGAAAATGCCGGCACGGTCGTCATCGAATTTCGCGTCGAGTCCGAAGAATCGGTGTACCCGATGGTGCCCGCCGGCGCGGATTTGCACGCGATGATTCGCCGCCCTATTTTGGAACAAATCGGTAAGTGAGGGATTCTATGAAGCACACACTTGTAGCGTTAGTCGAAGACAAACCTGGCGTGTTAAATCGCGTTGCGAGTCTATTTCGTCGCCGCGCATTCAACATCGAAAGTCTCACCGTCGGTCACACGCACGAACCGAACGTCTCGCGCATGACGATTGTCGTGGACACGGAATTGACCGCGCCGCATCTCGTCGAAGCGAACTTGTACAAATTGGTGAACGTGATTGACGTGCACGACGTCACGCAAAAACCAACCGTGATGCGCGACCTCGCGCTCGTCAAGGTTCAAGCCGATGCGGCGGCGCGCGCGGAAATCGCGCAACTCGCCGACATCTTTCGCGCCAAGATCGTGGACGTAGCCGCCGACTCGGTGATCGTCGAAGTGACCGGCGACGAAGCCAAGATTGACGGCTTGATCGAACTCTTGCGTCCGCGCGGCATTGTCGAAATGGTTCGCACCGGTCAGATCGCAATGGTGCGCGGCAGCGTGAGCAACAACGGGAATGGAAACGGTACGCACTAAGTTCCCTCATTTCCGTTATTTCGCTTGTTTCCATGCCACAATGGAACTGAGGGAACTGAGGGAAATAAGGGAAATCGTTTTGGAATCCAATACCACGGAGCAATCATGGCAAAGATCAATTTTGGCGGAGTCGTCGAAGCGGTCGTTACGCGCGAAGAGTTTCCACTTGACAAAGCGCGCAACGTGTTGAAGGACGAGGTCGTCGCGATCCTGGGTTATGGCGTGCAGGGTCCCGCGCAGGCGCTCAACATGCGCGACAATGGAATCAACGTCATCGTCGGACAAAAGTCCGGTAGTCCAACGTACGACAAAGCAATCAAGGACGGCTGGGTCCCCGGCAAAACGCTCTTTTCGCTCGAAGAAGCCGCCGAACGCGGCACGGTACTCCAGTATCTCGTTTCCGATGCGGGGCAAATGATGACGTGGAATTCGATCAAGCCGCATCTGAAAAAAGGTGATGCGCTCTATTTTTCGCACGGCTTTGGGATTGTGTACAAAGATCAAACCGGCATCGTGCCGCCCGATTTCGTGGATGTGATCCTGGTCGCGCCCAAAGGTTCGGGCACGAGCGTGCGCGCGAACTTTTTGAGCGGCAGCGGCATCAACGCGAGCTACGCGATTTTTCAGGATGCGACCGGTCGAGCGACCGAGCGGACGATTGCGCTTGGCATTGCGGTCGGCGCGGGCTACCTATTCCCGACGACCTTCGCGCGCGAAGTGTACAGCGATCTCACCGGCGAACGCGGCATTTTGATGGGCGCGTTGGCGGGTGTGATGGAAGCGCAGTACAACGAACTTCGCAAACATGGTCACTCGCCCAGCGAAGCGTTCAACGAAACGGTTGAAGAATTGACGCAGAGTTTGATTCGTCTCGTCGCGCAAAACGGCATGGATTGGATGTACGCGAATTGTAGCACGACCGCGCAGCGCGGCGCGTTGGATTGGCGGCACGAGTTCCGCAAAGCGGTCGAGCCGGTGTACGAGAAACTGTACCAGAGCGTCGTCTCCGGCGAACAGACGCGCATCGTGCTCGCGGCGAACAGTCGCCCCGATTACAAGGAAAAACTCGGCGCAGAATTGCGCGAGATTCACGAGTCGGAAATGTGGCAAGCCGGCGCGGCGGTCCGCTCGCTGCGCCCGGAGAATTGGAAGAAATCGTAATTGGTTGCCATCATGTCATTGCGAGGAGCGCAGCGACGGAGCGATCCCCCAACCCGTACGGCGGCGATTGCTTCGGGCAAAAACCGCCCTCGCAATGACATGACGAATTACTATCGAACACCATGCTCAACGCTAAACCATTCGTCGCGCTGAACAACATCGCCATCCGCGTGCGCGACCAGGTCTTGTTCGAAGGTCTATCCTGGCAAATATTGGACGATCAGCACTGGGCGGTAATCGGTCCGAATGGTTCGGGCAAGTCTACGTTGATGAAAGCGTTGTGCGGTTCGCTCCCGGTCGTCAAGGGCAAGATCGTCTATCATTTTTTCCAGGGCGATAGACACAGCACCGCGCCCGATCAGATCGCGTACGTGACCTTTGAAAATCAAAGAGCAGTGCTGAGTGATGAAGCGTTCTATCAAGCGCGTTGGAACATCGGCGTGAGTGAAGACGCGCAATCGGTAACGGAATTTCTTTCCGAGCCAGGTATCCAGCGCATTAATCCGTATCACATCGTTGAAAGTCAATCCGACCCAGGATTTGATGCGCGCCGACAAACTGTTGTGGAACAATTGGAATTGGAACCGCTACTGAAAAGAAGCGTCATTCAACTTTCTAACGGCGAGCGGCGCAAGGTTTCGATTGCGCGGGCGTTGCTCAAGCAACCGGCACTCTTGATTCTGGACAATCCCTTCGGCGGATTGGATGAACGTTTCCGAATCAAATTAGCCAAGAACCTTGAAAACCTGATGCGAAGCGACATGCGCGTCATCATCGTCGGAACAAGTCGCGATGAAATTCCGGATGGTATCACGCACATCCTAGAATTGTCGTTTCGAGCAAAGCGAGAAATCTCTTTCGCGACATCTAGATTTCTCGTCGCAAAAACCGCTCCTCGAAATGACAATCATGGTACGCTGAAATTGGCAGACTTGGCGATTCGACCAGACGAGTCACCTGACCCAACGCGCAAGATTCTCATACAGATGAAAGACGTAAACGTCTCGTACAACGGAACGGCGATTCTTCATCAAGTCAACTGGACGGTTCGCGAAAATGAGCACTGGGCATTGTTGGGTCCGAATGGCGCGGGCAAGACAACCCTGCTCAGTTTGATCCTGGCAGACAATCCGCAGGCGTATGCGAACGACATCACGCTGTTTGGAAAACGCCGCGGATCGGGCGAAAGCATTTGGGAGATCAAGCAAAACATCGGCTGGGTCGCGCCGGAACTGCACTTGTACTATCCCAGGAATGCGACCTGTCTCGATGTCGTCTGCTCCGGTTGGTTCGATTCGATTGGATTGTATCGCCAATGTTCAGTCGAGCAACGCGAAATCGCGCTGGCATGGTTGCCGCGAGTCGGTCTCGCGGGACATGACGCGACAGTGTTTGAACAACTTTCCGAAGGAGAGCAACGCTTGGCGCTCCTGGCGCGCGCGCTCGTAAAAAGTCCGACGCTACTCGTACTCGACGAACCATGCCAGGGTCTGGACGCGAGTAATCGCGATCGAATTTTGCAAGCGCTCGATGGCATCCGCCGAAAAGATACGAGCATGATTTATGTGACGCATCGCGCGGATGAACTACCGCAAAGCATCACGCACGTGCTTCGGCTAGACCAGGGACAGGTTGTTGGTTGACTGTGGTGCGGGCAAGCTACCCGCCACTACAATGAACCATAAAATTGGAGTTTAGACTAATCTTCGATTCTGGCTATATTTTGAGCGTACAAGAGCCGAAAAATAGCGGGAAATCGCCTGTTTTTTGCAGTTAGTCTAAACTCCAAATAAAAGGAATTCGTATGGACAATAAATACGTTCGCATTTTCGATACAACCTTGCGCGATGGCGAGCAATCGCCGGGCGCATCGCTGACGAGCGCGGAGAAACTCGAAATCGCGCGGCAACTCGCGCGGCTCGGCGTAGACATCATCGAAGCCGGTTTTCCCGCCGCGTCGCCGGACGATCTCGAAGCGGTGCGCCGCATCGCAACCGAAGTCGGCAATCCGCGCGATGGTAGCCAACCGCCGATGATCGCGGGGCTGGCGCGCGCGAACAAGGACGACATTGACAAGGCATGGGACGCGGTAAAACACGCGGCGCGCCCGCGCATCCATACTTTTCTCGCAACCTCGGATATTCATCTCAAGTACAAACTCAAGATGACGCGCGAGCAAGTCGTCGAGCGCGTGCGCGAAATGGTTTCGTATGCGCGTTCGCTCTGCGCCGATGTCGAATTCTCGCCCGAAGATGCCGGGCGTTCCGATCCCGAATACCTGTGCGACGTGCTGGAGGTCGCGATTGAATGCGGCGCGACGACGCTCAACATTCCAGACACGGTCGGCTACACGACGCCGGAGGAATACGGCGCGCTCATCAAGGGTTTGATCGAAGGGACGCGCGGCGGCGACCAGGTGGTGTGGTCGGTACATTGCCACGACGACCTGGGTATGGCGACCGCGAACGCACTCGCCGGTCTGCGCGCCGGCGCGCGCCAAGCCGAAGTGACGATCAACGGCATCGGCGAACGCGCGGGCAACACCTCGCTCGAAGAAGTGGTCATGTCGCTCAAGACGCGCGCGGCGGTATTCGGTCTGCATTCTGGGATTGACTCGACACAAATTTCGCGCACGTCGAAAATGGTCGCAAATTACACCGGCATTCCCGTCCAGCCAAACAAGGCGATTGTCGGCGCGAACGCGTTCGCACACGAAGCCGGAATTCACCAGGACGGGATGCTCAAGAATCAAATGACGTACGAGATCATGCGCCCCGAAACGGTCGGCGTGTCCGCGTCGCAATTAGTCTTGGGCAAACACTCGGGACGACACGCGTTCAAAGCGCATCTCAGCGCGCTGGGTTATACGATGAACGAGCAAGACCTCGACAAGGCATTCGCGCGTTTCAAAGAACTCGCCGACAAGAAAAAATACATCGCCGATGCGGATCTCGAAGCGTTGATTGCGGACGAGTTTTATCAACCGAACGAAGTGTTCCGGCTCGAAGACATCCAGGTCGTGTGCGGACGCCACGGGATGCCGACGGCGACAGTCCGTCTGATCGGACCAGGGGGCTTGGACAAAACATTCGCCGCAATTGGCACGGGTCCCGTGGACGCGACGTACAAAGCGATTGACGCGATTGTCGGCGAGCCGTGCACGCTAGTCGAATTCAACATCCACGCGGTCACCGAAGGAATTGACGCGCTCGGTGAAGTGACCGTGCGCTTGCAAGCGAACGCGGACACCTCGCGCACGTTCGGCGGACACGGCGCGGATACGGACATTATCGTCGCGAGCGCCAAGGCGTACCTCGCCGCGCTGAACAAACTGATCACCGCGCAAAGTTCGCCGCGGATGCACGCGCAGCATTCGACGTTGGAATTAGTGAGCACTTAATTTCTGGAGGACAAAATGAATCACACATCTCCTACTCAAGGCGAACTCGATCCACTACTCGAGCCACACGATCACTGCAACGCGTGGGACGGCTCGGCGCTGGGTCAGCCCGCGCGCGATACACGCGAGCAAGACGCGCGCGCCGGCAAACTCGATCCGTCGCGTCAGCCGCGCGATTGCGCGAATGCCTGGGATACGTCCGCCCTGTACTAAATTGACACACTCGGAGCAAATGAATTGAATTCGACACCTCGCACCCTTTTCGAAAAAATCTGGGACCGTCACGTCGTCGCGCAAGAACCGAACAGTCCCGCGATTTTGTACATTGATTTGCATCTCGTTCACGAAGTCACCTCGCCGCAAGCGTTCCAGGGTTTGCGGACGCGCGGATTGCAAGTCCGTCGCCCGGATAAAACATTCGCGACGATGGACCACAGCATTCCGACCGACCCGCTCGCGTTGCCGATTGTGGATGAGCAAGCCGCGAAACAGGTCGCGCAACTCGCGACCAACTGCCGCGATTTTGGCGTGCCGGTGTACGCAATGGGCGATCCCCGTCAAGGCATCGTCCACGTCATCGGTCCCGAAATGGGCTTGACGCAACCCGGCATGACGATCGTTTGCGGCGACAGCCACACCGCGACGCACGGCGCATTCGGCGCGCTCGCGTTCGGCATCGGCACGAGCGAAGTCGAGCACGTCCTCGCAACGCAATGCCTCTTGCAAAAGAAACCGCAAACGATGCTCGTGCGCGTGGACGGCGCACTCGCGCGCGGCGTTTCATCGAAAGATATTATTCTCGCGTTGATTGCGAAAATTGGTATTGGCGGCGGTACGGGACACGTGATCGAGTACGCCGGTCCCGCGATTCGCGCGCTCTCGCTGGACGCGCGAATGACCGTTTGCAACATGACCATCGAGGGCGGCGCACGCGCGGGCATGATCGCGCCGGACGACACGACATTCGAGTATCTTGCCGGGCGCGAGTTCGTACCCCAGGGTTCGGCGTGGGACGCGGCAGTCGCGCGTTGGCGCGCGTTGCCCACGGATGACGGCGCGACGTACGATCAGACCATCACGCTCGACGCGAACACGCTCGAGCCGATGATTACGTTCGGCACGAATCCTGGGATGGGCATGGCGATTTCGGGACACGTACCCGATCCATCAAGCATCAAGGACACGAGCCAACGCAACGCGCTCGTTAAAGCATTGACGTACATGAATCTGCAACCAGGACAAGCGATGCTCGGTCAACCGATTGACGTCGTCTTCATCGGCAGTTGCACGAACGGGCGCATCGCCGATTTGCGCGCGGCGGCAACCGTGTTCAAAGATCGCAAGGTCGCGCCGAACGTGCGCGTGCTCGTCGTCCCAGGATCGCGCCAAGTCAAAGAGCAAGCCGACCGCGAAGGGCTGGGCAAGATTTTTCTCGACGCCGGTTGCGAATGGCGCGAGCCAGGATGCAGTATGTGCATCGCAATGAATGGTGACGAGGTCGGCGCAGGACAGTACGCGGTCAGTACGTCGAATCGCAATTTCGAAGGGCGTCAAGGCAAAGGCGCGCGCACGTTTCTCGCGTCGCCATTAACCGCGGCAGCGAGCGCGGTGGCGGGTCGCGTAACTGACGTGCGAACGATCATTCCATAGATTCCCTCATTTCCCTCATTTCCCTCAAATCAGGAAATAAGGGAACTGAGGGAAATGAAGGAACTTGGAGAAATAGTGGATAAACTGATTCAACTTACCGCGCGCGTCGTCGCGCTGCCGAACGAGAACGTAGACACCGATCAAATCATCCCGGCGCGCTATCTCAAAGCGACGGACAAACTAGGCATGGGCGATGCGCTCTTTGCCGATTGGCGCGCGAATCCGGATTTTGTACTAAACAAACCGGAATCGCTGGGCGCGCAGATTCTGCTCGCGGGCGACAACTTTGGGTGCGGCAGTTCGCGCGAGCACGCGGTTTGGGCATTGACCGGGTTTGGTTTTCGCGTCGTCATCAGCACGACGATCGCGGATATTTTTCGCAACAACGCGCTCAAGAACGGCTTGCTCCCGATCATCGTGGACAAACAAACGCATCACGATTTGTTCGATCTCGTCGCGGAGATTCCACACGTCGAATTGAAAATTGATGTCGCCGCGCAAACTCTATCCTTGCCCGACGGTCGCGCGGTGCCCTTTGCGCTCGATCCGTTCGCGAAAACATGTTTGCTCGAAGGCGTGGACGAACTGGGGTATTTGATCGCGCGCGACGATGCGATTTCCAAATTCGAAGCGGCGCATTCAAGCATTTAACTTGATCTGCAATGGAGCAGAGGAGCAAGGGCGCAGAGGTGATTGGTATTTCACCCCTGCGCCTCTGCGCCCCCGCTCCATTGTCCTTTAGGAATCATCGTATGAATATCCTGATCTACGATACCACGCTCCGCGATGGCTCGCAACGCGAGGGGCTTTCGCTGACTGTGAACGACAAACTTCACGTGGCGCGTCTGCTCGACGAATTCGGCGTGGCGTACATCGAAGGCGGTTGGCCTGGGTCGAATCCCAAGGACGTCGAGTTTTTCGAGCGCGCCAAATCGGTCAAGTTCAAGAACGCCAAGCTCGCGTCCTTCGGCATGACGTGCCGACCAAACACCGCGCCGGCAGACGACGCGAATATCAACGCGATGGTGGACGCGGAAACACCCGTCGTCACGCTCGTCGGCAAGACGTGGACTTTGCATGTCACCGATGTTCTGCAAACAACGCTCGCCGAAAACTTGCGCCTCATTCGCGAATCTGCCGCGTTCATCAAATCGCGCGGGCGTGAAGTGATTTACGACGCGGAACATTTCTTCGACGGGTATCGCGCGGATGCGGCGTACGCGCTCGCAACGTTGCGCGCGGCAATCGAGGGCGGCGCGGACTCGGTGACGCTGTGCGATACGAACGGCGGTCGCCTGCCCTGGGAAGTCGAGGAGGCGGTGTGCGCGGTACGCGCGGCTCTGCCCAACACGTCCATCGGCATTCACACGCACAACGACAGCGAACTCGCAGTCGCGAATACGCTTGCGGCGGTGCGCGTTGGCTGCAATCTCGTGCAAGGCACGATCAACGGGTACGGCGAGCGGTGCGGCAACGCGAACCTTTGCTCGATCATTCCCGATCTCGAAATAAAATTGAATCGGCGTTGTGTGCCGACCGAAAAACTCGCGCAGTTGACTGCACTCTCGCACGCGGTCGCGGAAATCGCGAATCTCGCGCCGGACGATCACGCCGCGTTCGTCGGTCGCTCGGCGTTCGCGCACAAGGGCGGCATTCACGTCGCCGCGCAACGCCGTAACGCGTTGAGTTATCAACACATCGAACCAGAACGCGTCGGCAACGAAGCGCGTGTGCTGATTTCGGAATTGTCCGGCAAAGGCAACGTGTTGAGCAAAGCCGAGGAGTTGAACCTGGGTGATGTTGGGGATACGCGCGAGGTGTTGCAACAAATCAAAGAACTCGAAGCGCGCGGCTTTCACTTTGAAGGCGCCGAAGCATCGGTCGAGTTGATGTTGCGCCGCCAACAACCCGATTATCACGCGCCGTTCGAGATGTTGGACTTTATGGCGGTCGTCGAACATCGCGAAGGACGCGGCATGTTCGCCGAGAGCAGTGTGAAACTGCGAATCAATGGCGAGATCATTCACACGGTCGCAGAAGGCAATGGTCCGGTGAATGCGCTCGACCATGCGCTGCGTAAAGCGTTGCGACCGCACTACCCGGCGATTGATAATTTCCAACTCGAAGATTACAAGGTGCGGATTCTCGACAGCGACGCGGGCACCGGCGCGACAACGCGCGTGATGATTGATACGGCGAATCATACGAGTCGGTGGAGCACCGTCGGCGCGGGCACGAACATTATCGAGGCATCCTGGCTCGCGCTCGCGGATGCGATCGAGTACGGAATCACGGTCGCAAAATAAAGAATCTTGCCAAGATGTGATCTTGGCAAGATTCTTGTCCGTGCTATTAAGATACGTTCGTACTCATCGTGCCTGCCAATCCAGAACCAGAGGATCGTATCGCCCTCAAGTAGACCAAGCACGCGATAATCATCGCTCACACGCGCGGAGTAAATCGGTTCTTCTTCACTCACCCGCTTTAAATGCAATCCTGGCATACTGGGATTGGTTTTCCAAATCTGGTACGCTTTACGCGCGCGTTGTTGCTCTTGATACGGCTATCGGTTGTATAATTTCCAGAATCGTGGTGCGGCTTTGGCTTTCATTTCGGAGCGAGTCGTCCATCATCGGTGATCGTGATGTCTGTAGCGCGACCGGCTTGGAATTCTTCACGCGCCTCGCGCGCCATTTCTAACATCGCGCGCTGTGCTTCGGGCTTGGCAAATAGTTGATCCCATTGGTCCTCCGTGTCGGATCGCGCGTCAAGTGTTTGAAGAAAGCGCGCAAAATCCAACAGTTCCACCGCGCGTTCGGGTGGCAACGTCCGGACAATGCTGATGAGCGTTTGCTCAAGCGTGGCTGGTTGTCCCATATTCTCACCTCTCGAAATCTATTTAACGTAACCGGTCTAATCCGTCAACGATACAAAATCAATTCTCACCTGGAGTTTGAATGAACGCTCACATCATCACCCTGCCCGGCGATGGCATCGGTCCCGAAGTTACGCGCGAAGGCGTGCGCGTCCTTGAACACATCGCGAAAAGATTTGGGCATTCGTTTGAGTTTGAAGAACACCTGATCGGCGGTTGCGCGATTGACGCGACCGGCGAAGCATTGACAAGCGCGACGCTCGACGCGTGCAAACGCGCGGACGCGGTACTGCTCGGCGCGGTCGGTGGACCAAAGTGGGACGACCCGCACGCGAAAACGCGACCCGAAGCGGGCTTACTGGGTCTGCGCAAAGGACTCGGTTTGTTCGCGAATCTGCGCCCCGTCAAACCACATCCCGCGCTCGCGTACGCCTCGCCGCTCAAGCCGGAAAAAATCGCGGGCGTGGATTTCGTCGTCGTGCGCGAATTGACCGGCGGACTGTACTTTGGCAAACCGCAAGGTCGCTTTGACGACGCGGAGGGTGGAAAAACGCGCGCCGTGGATACGCTGGAGTACTCGGACGTTGAAATCAAACGCATCGTTGACCTGGCATTTCGACTTGCCGCGCCGCGTCGCGCGCGCGTCACCTCGGTGGACAAGGCGAACGTGCTGGCGAGTTCGCGCTTGTGGCGCGAGATTGCGACCGAGACCGCGCGCGCGTATCCGAACGTGAAACTCGATCACTTGCTCGTGGACACGTGCGCGATGCGACTCGTCGCCGCGCCGGCGTCGTTCGACGTGATCGTGACCGAGAACATGTTTGGCGATATTCTCACCGATGAAGCCGCGGTGCTCGTCGGCTCGATGGGGTTGTTACCGTCGGCGTCACTCGGTAGCCACGCCCTAAAGGGCGTGGCTATGGGGGTTTACGAACCGATCCACGGTTCTGCGCCGGACATTGCCGGCAAAGCAATCGCGAATCCGATCGGGACGATCCTGAGCACGGCAATGTTGTTGCGCTATTCGCTCAACCTGGGACAGGAGGCAGACGCGATTGAACGCGCAGTCGAGCGCGCGATTGGCGATGGTTGTCGCACCGCCGACATTGCGCGCGAAGGAGAGCGCGTGTTGAGCACGCGTGAGATGGCGGATGAGATCATGGCGCGATTATGAAATCGAAAACCTTGCGCTGAAATTTCGGCGCAAGGTTTTTTGTTGTGCTAATATCGGTCGCCCTGCATTGACTTGATGTCTAAACTGGGTTATATTCTCACCAAGCGAACGATGCAGTCTAATCCGCCGTGTGGGGGCGGCGGACTATCTCCGCTATTCCCGGCGCTGCGCGCCGTCGAACAAGCGGATGCAGCCGACTCGGTCTCGCTCGCTTCGCGGCTCGACCTCGCGGCTGATCCGCCGCCCCGTTAGCCAGCTCATGTGAATCGTTTGGTAAGCAATGTCCATGTCTTTCATCTGATGGATGAGAAAGAAACATGAAAACAATAGGACAATATCTCTTTAGACTCCTAAAATCTGCACCAGTTATTGCCGTTGGGATTTTCGATATACTGCTATTTGCGCTCAACGCGGTTGGAATAAATATCAATGTTCCAACGTGGGGGTATTGGGCTTTCCTGGGCGCTGGCTTACTTATAGAAAACTATCGGATATATCTCGAATTGGAGAAGCAGAAGATTGATAGCGATATTGTTTGCGGCATCTTTTATGATAATCATGAAAGTTGGGGAGACGCTATTAGCTTTACCTGCCCGAAGAATCCAGATTTCCGACCAAGTTTCGGCTTAGTAGTCTCGACCAGTAAATCAGGTGCATTGTATAAAGGGGTTATGGCTACGTTTTCTTTTTACTGGAGAGGAGACCCTCCAACAAAAAGCATTGCAATATTTGCTCCTAAAAATGATGACCGATGGCAAGTAATATCTGGTCATATTACTAACGAACGACCCGCAACTTTGAAATTCAATGGGGAGCGAGAAGTCGTAACGAATGCCGCACCTTTGCTCCTTCAAAACCTCGCATTCCACATTTATGAGTCATTAAAAGGATATATTCTGATTAAATGCGAAATTACGAGCCTCAGTCCGCTTACGTCAAAGTCTGCTGAGACAGCAATCAATTTGTCGCCCCAAGAAGCTGGCTAACACAGCGTGCACCCGACTGGTGGGAGTCTGCGCGTTTTCAAGCAGTTTTCGTGGCTTGGAGTTGGTTCCGTCAAAGTGGCGTTATCTCCTCCCGCCCACCAGCGGGTAACGCCAGCCGTTCGAGCGGACGCTTCGCGCCGCTCGAACGGGGCGGCGGACTTCCATCCGCTGTTCTCGGCGCTGCGCGCCGTCGAACAAGCGGATGCAGCCGACTCGGTCTCGCTCGCTTCGCGGCTCAACCTCGCGGCTGATCCGCCGCCCCGTTAGGCGTTTGCAACTCTTAAGATGTATTGTTGTCAGCTAATCTGAATTTAGGAGAAATTAAAATGACAACCCGTACCATTGGAACATCGCCACAAGTTTATGCCCGAATTGCTGGCATTCTGTATCTCCTCATCATTGTCGTGGGTGCACTGGATCAAATTTTCATTCGAGGCAGACTGATTGTGTCAGGCGATGCCATGTCCACAGCAAAAAATATTATAGCTGCCGAGTCGCTGTGGCGCATTGGTATTGCTGGCGACATCATATTGCACGTGTTCGATATTCCTATAATGCTAGTTATGTATATATTGCTCAAGCCAGTCAACAAGAACCTGGCTTTACTTGCAGTGCTATTTAATCTAATCCAAACTGCTGTATTGGTCGTCAACAAGTTAAATCTTTTGATGCCACTGTTCTTATTGGGCAACGCAGATTACCTGAAAGCTATCGAACCCAGTCAGCTATATGCGCTAAGCTATCTCTTTGTCAGAGTACATGATTTCGGCTTTGGCATCGGGCTGATATTTTTCGGTTTTGCATGTCTGATCTATGGATATTTGCTTTTCAGCTCGGGCTATTTCCCTAGGGCAGTTGGCGTTTTGATAGTGATTGCGGGCTTGAGTTATTTAACGAATAGCTTCACGCTTATCCTCGCGCCCAAATACTCAGGGGCGATCCTCCCCGTTCTAGCGCTTGCCCTAATTGGGGAATTGTCACTTTCCCTGTGGCTCATCGTAAGAGGTGTGAATCTCCCAAAGTGGGAAAAACGTGCTCTTGAATCTGCATGACATAATCCATGCTGAAGGGATAGTGATAGCGTTGTTTTGGAACATAACAATAAAACCTAACAAGATATCGCCTTTTTTCAGGCGGTGAGTCTTGCACAACAAAGAACGCCTAACAAAGCGTGCAGTGGATTTGCGGGAGTCTGCGCGATTTACAAACATTTTTCTGACTTCGGGTTTTTCCTGCTCTCAGGCATTATCCACGCCCGCCCACACGCAGGTAACGCAAACCGTTCGAGCGGACGCTGCGCGCCGTCGAACAAGCGGATGCAGCCGACTCGGTCTCGCTCGCTTCGCGGCTCGACCTCGCGGCTGATCCGCCGCCCCGTTGGGCAGTAAAAGCACTTACTCGAATGGAGACAATCTCTAATGACACGGAATATCGCTAACACCACGAAGGGGCCAATTGAGTATCGTCTCGAAGGCAGTGGACCGACCGTCATGGTTTTGAACGGTGGGCATTGCAGTCGAGAGAGTCGGTTGTCACACGAGCGATTGATTGAGCATGGCTTTTCAGTTCTCACCCCTTCTCGCCCAGGTTACGACAGCACTCCTTCTGAAGTAGGAAGAACCGCTCAGGAGGCGGCAGACGCTCTTGCCGCACTGATGGACATGCTCCAAATTCCCGTGGCTGATGTGATCGGTATTTCTGCCTCAGGCCCAACGGCTCTGTCCTTTGCTCTGCGCCATCCCAGTCGGATTCGCAAACTAATCATGGAGTCAACGGTTACAACGGTCTGGCCAGACGATCAGGAAGTCAAGCGGGGTGCGCGCCTTCTATTCGGTCGTGCTGAACGTATCACTTGGGGGCTGATAAAAACGGTTTTGAGACTGGCACCAATGACGATGATGCGGTTGATGCTGCAAGAAATGACCACTTTGAATGTAGATGAGGTCATCCAACGCATGAGCCCAGATGACTTGCGATTTGTGCATTGGCTCATCAAAACGTCCCAATCAGGAACTGGATTTATGAATGACATCAATCATCGGGTGGATGACTTATCGGGAATTACCGCGCCCGTCTTGGTGATGCATTCGCCATATGATAAGTCAGTGCCGCTCAAGAATGCCAAGCGAGTCGCCGCAGAAGTTGCGATATGTGAACTCTATGAAGTAGCTGCCGACACTCATCTAATTTGGATTGGCAAGTCGGCGCAGGATGTCTGGCAAAAGCGATTAACGTTTCTCAAGTCCTAAGTTTGCTGGGTGAATATCCAAAAGAACTGCCCAACACAGCGTGCACCCGACTGGTGGGAGTCTGCGCGTTTTCAGGCACTTTCTTTGGCTCGAGACTGGTTCCGTCAAAATGGCGTTGTCTCGTCCCGCCCACCCGCGGGTAACGCAAACCGTTCGGCGGCATCACTATTACAGTTATAGCTGTTAAGATAATGATTTAGAATCTCCAACTGCTGGAATGGCTTGTTTTAGGCATTTTCGCGGCGGGGGATTCTAAAAGCAAATGTTAACCTCTATATCTTATTACAACTGTAACAGGACTTGACAGTATCGAAGTTGGAACTATAGATGTTAAGATAATGATTTAGAATCTCCAACTGCTGGAATGGCTTGTTTTAGGCATTTTCGCGGCGGGGGATTCTAAAAGCAAATGTTAACCTCTATAGTGACTGAGGATATTAAGATATGACTTTCATTGAACAAGTATATATTGAACTAATTAAAACAGCGTTTGCGCTCTTCGTACTTGGCCTGACGTGGTTCGTTGGGCAACGTATCTTGGCTTATTGGGAGATTAAGAAGAAACGTAAGGAGCTTGATATTGCAACCGCCACACAACCCCCTGTGCTAATATGGGGTGGTACAACTCTCCCTGACAATTAACTGTATAATGGGGGCAAGGGAGAGATCAACATGTCTCAGACTGGAACATCAACGACCGCACTACCT
>JACRBM010000025.1 GCA_016219275.1 Chloroflexota bacterium | reverse complement strand
TCAATTCACAGGGATATATCGTCGGCGTCGTATGGTATAATGTCTTTGGGGTTCTCATGCGCTGCTCTTTCTTTGGTAGGATAGAGACAGTGTGCATGAGAACCCTGTTTAGTCAAAAAGTGAGTTTTGCGGTACTGCCTTAAATGGTATATTGGAATACAATCCATCCGGGTCGCTTATCGCAGTTGGACATTCGCAAGGATTAAAGGTGCTTAGCGTACCCAATTTGAATGTCGTGCTAGACAAACCAGGTTCACAAACGACTGCCATTGCCTTCAGCCCCGATGGTTGCTTGCTGGCATGGGGTGACACAGAAGGCGTAGTTCACATTATCAATTCACCCAAGCCGTAACTGAGCCGCACTATTCAAATTGAAGAGCCGATCCAAGTTTGATCGGCTCTTTTGTTGCATAATCGCGAAAAACACGATAATGTTCACCGCGAGTAGCGTGTGACGACAACGTTCGACTACGACTCGCTTGGACGCATCACCCGCCGTTACACTTCACTCGGCTACAGCGACTATACCTACGAGGATGGTACGAACTGGCTCATCCGCGAAACGTGGCACTCTGCCATCAGCGGCAACATCTTCACCATCACCCCGAGCGTAGAGATTCCCCTTTCCTCTGCGCTCTCCGCGTCTCAGCGGTAAAACAATTCCTAATACGTATCGCTCGCACTTCCCACGCAAGTTTCAGAGCCAGCGCAATTAGATCTAGCCGAGATTGCCATCAAGCAACAACGTTTCGAGATTGCCAAGAATCTACTTAATGCCTATATCCGCGAACTCGATGCGCTGAATGGCAAAGCCGTCAACTCACGCGCACACGATCTATTGGTCAACGATGCACGGTACGTGATTGATCATCCGCCAAAAGACAAGTCTTCCGATAAAACAGGCGAGGACGCGAAGAACAAGAACGGGGATGACAAAAGCAGAGCAAAATAATTCACGTGATTTGTCAAGAAACAGTGTTTGTATTCCAAGTACTCTGTGGACTTGCAACTTTCAACGCGGCGATTGGACGCCGCTTGAGTGTAACCCACACCAAGCCCAAGTCCGTGCTAAACCCCCGTTGGTCACTCTGCGTTTTCAAGCATTTGAAAAAGCGTGCCTTATGACCGTGTGAAGTATAACTTGACGGAGTACCATTGCAAATAATCCGCGATGTGAAACGCCCAGTACGTGTATCCCTCGTGCGTGCCTTGCCACTGATCGTGCCACTCGTGCGGAACGCCTTTCGCGATGAGCAACGCGTGAAACGCCTCCACACACCGATTCGATCCCGCACCGCAGCGGCGTACCTTGTCATCGTCTAACGCGACATCCATCCAGATCGTCAGTTGCCGCGCCGTGTTCGTATTTTGCGCGAGCCAAATCGGATCAAAGCGATTGAACCAATTCCAATCGTTGATGAACGGGATTGAACCATCCGCGCCGCGGAACGATGGGCTGTGCGCGCCGACGACTTGGAACACTTCGGGATGTGTTAGCGACAACGACAGCGCGCCTTGCCCGCCAAACGAAAATCCCCCAATCGCGCGGCTCTCGCGGCGCGCGAGTGTGCGATAATTCGCATCCACATAGTTGACGACATCGCGCCAGATGTAATCACCCCAGGGTTTGCCGTCCGTGCCCGGTCCGTGATTGAAGAAAAGCGAGTTGGAACTGTCCGGCATAAAGCCGTCCGGTTGAACGATAATCAGCGGTTGGATTTTTCCACTGAGCATCAATTCTTCCGCGCGATCTTTCAAACCCCACTGTTCCCATTCAGTCGAGTTCGTCAGATTGAATCCGCCCCAACCGTGGAGCATGTACAAAACCGGGTAGCGTCGTTGCGATTGCGCGTTGTAACCCGGCGGTAGGTAAATCAGAATGCGGCGGTCTTGTTGCAACGTGGCGCTCCGAAAGCGCGTGTCAATCCGCGTGATGTTGCCGGTCGGAACGGGGTACGCTGTGGGCGTTCGGGTGCGTGTGGGCACGGGCGTGTGAGTACGCGTCGCGGTGGGCGCGCGCGTTGGCGTACTCGACGGTGACGCGACCGGCGTTGGGGAAACGCGTGCGGGAGTCGGCGTGAAAATCAAAGTCGGTTCCGGCGTGAGTGTTGGTTCTTCAATCGCCGCCGATTCAACGGTCGGCGCGATTTGCGCGAGACCTGGGTCAGCGCCGCACGCGGTCAACCCGATGACCAACACCAGTAGCCAACCAATAGGAGCAGGGCGGCGAGGAAGCTGCGGGAGCGCGTTATGAATGCAACTCAGCCAAATGAGCCGATGGAGATTTTCTTGTGCCATTCGTCGGAACGATGGCGTCAAGCGACTCTGGTTCCCATTCTTCTTCCGTGTAGAAATGAGATGAAACATCCTGTACCAACGCTTTTACGCGCGCGATCTCGCGTTCGGTGAGTCGTGTTTTCCAGTGCGCTAGATTGGCGCGGCTATTTCGTTGCAAAACAAACGGACTATCACGACTACGATCACGCGTATCCCGCGACAAACTATATTTGCTGATCGTTGCTTCAATGTCAGGCGTCCAATTTAGCTCAAGCCGCTCGAGCAGCGCGCGAAAACCGACCAGCGGATTCCGCGACAAATCCTCATGCCGCACGAATATCCAATCCGGGTGTTGCTCACGATACTGCAAAACGGTGCGGTAAACCAACTTCCAAAACAACGCGGCTTGGTCAATCAAATCTTGTTCCGACCGCGCGAATTTGGTGATCTCGCTTTCAAAAGGATACAAGGCATCACGCATCAATGCCGGTTGCGCGAGTAAATGCTTAAAAGGAATTTGCCAGTTGAGTAATTTCAAACTGCTCGCAAATGCGGCAGGATGTCTAATCAGCACGACGACATTCATATCGAATCTATCCGCCAACCAAGGAGTCGAAAAAATCGCGATCGGATCCTTGAGTAGCGGTCGCGCACCAGCGAGACGATAGCGCAGAAAATCGAGAAATACCTTGCTGGTTCCAGCAACCGCTCTAGCCGATCTAACTGTGTGCCATTGGCGACGCGAATTAAAATGGAACGTGAGGGTTTGTTGGATTGCCGGGTAGAAATCCGCCTCGTTCTCTTTGCAAATGTAGGTGAACCAATATTCAAATGGCGCTCCGCACAATCCCGGGCGGCGGTACAGACCAAACGGTTCTGGGATATACCCAACCGATGGAGCGGCGGCGATCATCTTTCCGACCCATGTTGTACCTGACCGATGCGACCCGGTCACCAGAATCGGCTTTTTGCGCGACCCCAATTTTCTCTCCGCAAGATGGATTAACCGCGTGTACTCTAGCCCCACAAGATAAGAATACCCCAAGCCAATACTGAGAAAATGCTAAGAGAATATATGATTTTTCTCGGCGCGGCACTGTCAAGATTCAATGATGCAAAACCGGACAGGGGTTTGCATGAACCCCTGCCCGGTCCGGGTGTGATTCACGCGAGCGGAGAGCGTTTGCGCCGCGCGCGCCACGCGAGTGACTGTTGCAGCGCAACCACGACGACGGTGAAGAGCGCGACGATGCCGAGATTGCGCGCGACGCTGGCGACGCCACGTGACCAATCCATCGCATCAGGCGACCCAGGCATCTCGCCTTCGCCGCGAGTTGGCGGCGAGGGTCGCGATGCAATCGCGCCGTTTGACGACGCGGTACCGGTTGCGTCTGTGCTTATCGTGCTGGGCGGCGCGCCGCCTTCGGGGCGCATTCCGTCGCTCCCAATCAGCGCGTTGCCCGCGCCGCTAGCATTGAGCAGGTATAGTCCACCGGCGATAATTCCTGCCAGCAAGAGAACGGCAAGTGTTCGACCCAAGATGCGTAACATAGTTTCCTCCGTTTCGATTCTATCGGCGCGTCAGGCGCACGCGCACCGGCGCGAGCACCAAGCGCGTAAGCGTCGTGCTCGTCCACTTCCAGTGCAGAGCAAAGTGCAGCGCCATCAACATCAACGAGGCGTCGGCGGACGTTTTGTGAAGCCAGCGCCAAAACACGTCGTGCGACCCGGCGATGCCCAAGAAAGGCAGAATGCTTTTCGAAATCATGATTCCGCTAAACAGCATCGCGGTGAACGCGAGAAATGCCAAACTGTCTACCGCATAGTTGAGCCGCGACGAGTGAATGAGCTGATGCCAAAAACGCGTCGTCACACTCACGATCCATCTCCAGTGCAACACCAGATGCGTGACAAGCGCACCCGCCAACGCGAGACTCAGCCATTCGTGTATCGGCACGCCGGTAAATTTCGGCTCGAACGCGACCAGGAACGCGGCAAAAATGGATAGATCCACCAGCAAGTTCGTTTTCATTTTTCCTCCGTCAATTGTCTTGTGCCTCGACTGTAACATCGGTGGATGAGAAAATTCCAAAGCGACAGTAAAGAATTGCTGAAAAGATGTTTAGGACCTATCCAATGAAATCGTTGTACAAAAAGCAAAGAATTTTGGGACGCGGATTCACGCGGATTTTCGCGGATAAGAAAAATATCCGCGTTCATCCGCGTTCATCCGCGTCCAATAATTTGTTTGGTTTCGGCTTGTCCGAG